>JADZDZ010000169.1 GCA_020850785.1 Candidatus Sumerlaeota bacterium
GCCGCCGCGGTGAAAGTGAACACGAAAGCATGAAGTATAAGGCATGAAACTTTGGAGGGCCTTTCAGGCGATCTCCTCCCCGCGCTTCCGCAGCGTTCCGTTTTCATGACGCATACTTCATCCCCCCTCTCCCCCATGTCTGTTTCCGCACCTGCCAAAACGATCCGAGTCGCCCTGCTGGGAAATCCCAACACGGGGAAGACGACCCTTTTCAACGCGCTGACCGGTTACCGCGCGCGAGTGGGGAATTACCCCGGCGTGACGGTGGAAAAAAAGACCGGACCCATGAAGGGGACCAATGGCGCTCTGGAACTGATCGACCTGCCGGGGACGTACAGTTTGTCCGCGCGTTCTGCGGATGAGATGATCGCCGTGGACGTGCTGACCGGAAATCTGGCGGGGGAGGCTCGGCCCGATGCGGTGCTGATCGTCACCGATGCGTCCAATCTGGAACGCAACCTGTTCCTGGCCACGCAGGTGATGGAACTGCGTCTGCCGACGGCCCTTATTCTGAACATGGTGGATGTGGCCGAAGCGCACGGCGTCACGGTGGACTCCCGGCTGCTCGGTGAGCGCCTTGGCGTTCCCGTGTTCACTGCCGTCGCGGCCAAGGGGAAAGGCATCGACCAGATTGTTGAGGCATTGCATCGGGTGGAGAGCCTTCCCGCCGCCAATGTGCCGGATTTCTTTCCGGAGGAGTTCGGAGCGGAGGTCGCGGTGCTGGGCGATGCGCTGGCATCGATCACCGTGGCGCCGGAATTGCGCGATCCGTTTTTGTTGCGGCGCGCATTGCTGGAGGCCGATGGCATGGCCGGCGCACGCATCGCGAAGGCGGGTGGCACTGCGGCACGCGATGCCATTAACGCCGCCCGCGCGCGGCTGGCGGAGAAGGGGCTGCGGCTGCAAACGCTGGAGGCCCGCAGCCGCTACGGATGGATTCGCCAGCAACTCGATGGCGTACTGACGCGACCGGAGACTCCGCTCGTCACCAAGTCCGACAGGATCGACGCCGTGTTGATCCACAAGGTGTGGGGCACGTTGATCTTCGCGGCGCTGATGATGGTGGTCTTTCAGGCGATCTATTCCTGGGCCGCGCCGATCATGGATTTGATCGAAGGCTTCTTCGGATTTTTGGGCGGCACCGTGGACGCGCACATGGCGGAGGGTCCGCTGCGCAGCTTCCTCGTGGATGGTGTGATCGGCGGCGTGGGCGGTGTGGTGGTTTTCGTGCCGCAGATCATGTTCCTGTTCTTCTTCATCGCCCTGCTGGAGGACTGCGGCTACATGGCGCGCGCTGCATTCCTGATGGATCGCCTGCTCAGCCGCTGCGGATTGTCCGGGCGCAGCTTCATCCCGATGCTCAGTTCCTTCGCCTGCGCAGTGCCGGGCATCATGGCAACACGCACCATCGAGGACCGCCGCGATCGGCTGACCACCATTCTTGTCGCGCCGCTGATGAGTTGTTCGGCGCGACTGCCGGTTTACACGCTGTTCATCGGCGCATTTGTGCCGCGCGGCTATCAGGCATTCACGCTCTTCGCCATGTACGCGCTCGGCGTGTTGTTGGCCATTCCGGTCGCGTTGTTGCTGAAGCGCACGCTGCTGCGCGGCAAGACACCGGCGTTCCTGATGGAATTGCCCGCCTACAAGGCGCCGCACTGGCCGACGGTGTTGCATCGCATGGTGGAGCGCGGCGGCGCGTTCCTGGCCCGTGCGGGCACGATCATCTTCTCCGTGGCGGTCATCATCTGGGCGCTGACGTACTATCCGCGCCCCGCCAGCGTCTCCGATGCCGTGGATCAGGAATTCGCCCCGGCGTTGACGGCGGCGCAGCAACCGCTCGACGCGTGGCTCGGCCATGATGGCCATCCCGCCACACGCGATGAACTGGAGGGGAAGTTGCAGGCCGCCGGTGACAGCCTTCCCGCCGGGCTTGAAGAAGGGAAGTCGCTGCTGGACGCCGTCCAAACTGTTGAAGCGGAACGCGATCACGCATTGCAGGGCGCGTACCTGCGGCAGTCATTTCTCGGCCGTGGCGGCCACCTGATCGAGCCCGTCGTGCGCCCGCTGGGCTGGGACTGGAAAATCGGCATGGCGGCGCTGGCCAGCTTTCCCGCGCGGGAGGTGATCATTGCGACTCTGGGAATCATCTACGATCTGGGCGGCGATGTTGGTGATGACGACGGCGGCCTGATCGGAAAACTGCAAAGTGCCAAATACCCCGACGGCCGCCCCGTGTTCAGCTTTGCCGTGGCGCTTTCCATCATGGTATTCTTCGCGCTGTGTTGCCAATGCGCTGCAACGCTGGCCATCATCAATCGCGAAACCAATTCCTGGCGCTGGCCTGTATTTGCATTCGCGTACATGACCGCTCTCGCATACATTGGTGCAATGCTCGCTTATCAGATTGTCAGCAGGCTCAGTTGAAGACAAATCGCGACAACCGGACGACTTCAAATCGAAAGCCCATCTCCTCGCACCCCAGCCCCGCGCCCCCCAAAGGTGACATCCCATGTCCCTATTCCTTCAAAACCTGATAGTCTTCTGCATCGTCGCCTGTGCGGTGGCATACTGCGGGTGGAGGTGCTGGCGGACCCTCTTCGCAAAGAAGGGGGGCGGGTGCGGTTGTTCGGAAAAAAAGGGATGCGCCCGCATGGATGAAATGAACCACCGCCTCGATCAGGCCGGTCGCGGGCGAAAGGTGAATCCCTCCTAAGGTTCGCCGCTGCGATTTTTCCCTATCACCTTTGCACGGCGTCTCCTTGCATTTGCACATGAAAACGGAACTGAAGGAACGACTCTCCCGCATTCGCCTGCTCGCGTTCGACGTCGATGGTGTGCTCACCGACGGATCGATTATCCTCGGTGATGACATCGAGGTAAAAAGGTTCAACGTGAAGGATGGCGCGGGCATCGCGCTCGCGCAGAGGGCGGGCCTTCTGGTGGCCTTCGTGACCGCGCGCGAAAGCAGATGCGTCCAGCGGCGCGGCGAAGAGCTGCGCGTCGCGGATGTGCTGCAAGGCGCGACCGACAAGCAGGGCTCGCTGAATCACCTTGCACGGAAGTACCAGCTTGGCATCGAGGACGTGCTCTACATGGGCGACGATTTTCCCGATCTGGCGGCGCTGCGCATCGCGGGCGTCAGCGTCGCACCGGCGGACGCAGCGGAGGAAATCCGCTCCGTGGTGGACATCGTGACCGTATCGAATGGTGGCAGGGGAGCCGTTCGCGAAATCTGCGAAGTGGTGCTGAAGGCGCAAAACAAGTGGGAGTCGGTTGTCGCCACCTTCAGCGGACGCGCTCA
>JADZDZ010000170.1 GCA_020850785.1 Candidatus Sumerlaeota bacterium
GCTTCGATGGAAACCAGCGGTGTTCCCTCATCGATCTCCAGATCGGGAAGCTCGACGTAGATCTTCCCCTCGTGGAACTCCGCACTGGCCTTGTTCCATTCCCCGGCGGCAATTCGTTTGCCTCCCACTTCGACGGAACAGGCAAGTCCCAGCAACTCCGAGAGTCCCTGGGAAATCTCGGAAAGGCTCAGCAATTCGCCACCGCGCTGAAAAAGAAGGATGTAGGGCATGGGGTCGGCTCCAGCGTTGAATGAATGAGGAAATATCCACAATGAACGCGAATGGGCAAAAGGAAACATATCAACATTAAGCAGATTATTAATGGCCCAACCTTCCCGCCCCGGCCAAAGTCACTTGCGCCAAACATATTCTCATTGCCTGTTTCCCTCATGCGATATTTCTTCCCTTTCCTCTTCACCATGGTCGCCTTGTTTGCGGCTGTGGTTCCTTCCCCGGTCCGCGCCGCCGCCAGCGATGACGCTGCGACCAGTGGGACGCTTACCGACAAAACTGTTCCCGGCCCCACAAAGGTGGGATTCGTTGACATCGAAGTGGTCCTTGATAGCAGCGAGGCAATCCGCAGCATTGTCAGCGAGGTTGATTCGGACCTTGGGGAGCAGGCCAAGGCGATCGATGCGCGAAAACGTGAACAGCGCCGGGCGCAGCTTGCCTTCGAGCAGCAGGAAAGCGTACTCAGCGAAACCGAGCGCGCCGCTCGTCAGGAAAAAATTGCGACCATGTTGAATGAAATCGACGAAATGGAGTATCGTTTCCAGAAGGAAGTCCGCGACAAGCAGCGCACCACCGTGGAGCCATTGCTGGAGCAGGTGATTCGGGTGATTGGCGACGTGGGAAAGCGCGAGAAGTACGACCTGATCGTGCGCGGCGAGATGGCGTTGTATGGACGCGAGACCGCTGACGTGACGCCGCTCGTCATCAAGGAAATGGATTCACGTGTTGAGGAGATTCGCGCCGCAGTGCTGAAAGTGAAGGGCGCGCAGAAGACTTCAAAGACCCCCGCACCCGCCAAACCGTTGCCGCTGATCCCATGACGCAGACCTCCACCGACACGCTTCGCCCGATCGGATCGCTATGCCGCGATTCCGGGGTCCCCACGCGAACTGTGGCGAAGGCAACCGCCATTGAAGGCGCGGGCATCCACAGCGGCATGACTTGCCGCGTGCGCATTCAGCCGCGCAATGCGGGGGAGGGAATCGCCTTCACGCGCGCGGGAAGAAATCCCGTTCCCGCCACGTGGCAGTTCGCAAACGCGGAGGCTTCCGACCGCCGCACGGTGATCATCGGCGCCGATGGGGAGCGCTTCGAACAGATCGAGCACCTGATGGCGGCGTTGTATGCGCTCGGCATCAGTGACGCACTCGTGGAGCAGGAGGGCCCGGAGGTTCCCTTCCTCGGCGGTGGTTCGCGCGAATATATGGACGCGCTGCGGCAGGCGGGTGTTGTGGAGAACGGCGGGCAGTTCCCCGTGCTCCACATCGAGCAGACCGCATCGCTGGAAGATGGCGGTGCGCTGCTGACGGCAACGCCCCACGACGGACTGTTTCTTTCCGCCTTCGTGGAGTTCCCGGGGACGGTGGTTGGGAACATGGGTTTCACAATTGGGATTAATCCCGAAAATTTTTACGATCAGGTGTCACAGGCGCGCACCTTTGCCGTGGCGCGGGACATCGAGGCGCTGCGGGCCCGCGGCCTTGCACGGGGCGGAAACCTGCAAAATGCCGTGGTTTTTGACGAAACCCGCTATCACAATGAATCGCTTCACTTTCCCGACGAGGTCGCCCGTCATAAAATCATCGACCTGCTGGGCGACCTTGCGCTATTGGGATGCGGTTTGAATGGACATTTCTGGGCTTGGCGCGCGGGGCACCGCAGCCACGTCCTTTTCGCTCAAAAAATCGCCAGGGAATGCCGCCTCGATCCATGAATTCAGACGTACTCGCTCCCCAAACGTCCACCGATGTGCGTGATTTATTCATTCATTTTCCCCCTTTCGATTGCCGCATTATCAGCAAGATCATTCCCCACCGTCATCCTTTTCTGCTGCCCGATGGCATCACGGAATTCACGCCCGATGGCGTGAAGGGGTTCAAAAACATCAGCATTTCCGACCCGGTGTTTCAGGGCCACTTCCCCGGCGAGCCGGTTTATCCCGGTGTGCTCCAGATAGAAACCGTCGCACAGATCGGGGCCTGCTGGATTCTTGCGCGGAAGGAAAACGTTGGCAAGATCGCCTACCTGATGAGTGTTGAGGAAGCAAAATTTCGCCGCGCAGTGACACCGGGTATGAGGTTGGATGTGGTTGGCAAGATCACCAACCTGAAATCACGAACGGGCCGCCTGTCGGCGGAAGTTTTCGTGGATGGAAAGGTCGTTTCTAATGTTACAATCCTCTTTGCCTTCCAGCGGGGTGAGTCCGATTCAGCGTCCGGCAATGGGTAGCATCCACGTTGGGCCGGAATCACGTCTGCCCACGATTCCCGCGCGCATCGGCCTGATCGCGGGGGAGGGTGATTTTCCGCTTACGCTGGCGAAGGCCGCCCGCAGCGAGGGGGTGGAGATCATCACGTTCGGCATCAACGGCCTCGCGAATGATCGGCTGCGCGAGCACAGCACGGCGATGTACACGCTGAAGCTGTCGGAAATTTCAAAGCTCGTGGAGCACGCCCGCACGCACAAGTTGCATCACGTGATCATGGCGGGCCGCGTGCCGCACAACATTCTGCTGAAGCAAATCTCCTTCGATCCGCGCATCCTTCGCGTGCTGGGTTCGCTGGCGAACAAGCGCGCGGACTCGCTCCTTTCCGCCGCCGTCGGCGAGCTTGAAAAGGAGGGGATCAAGGTTCTTGATTCCACGATGTTCCTGAAGAGCTGCATGCCGGAACCGGGCATCCTGACAAAGCGCCTGACGCCGTCGGAGGAAATTCTTCGCGACATTGACTTTGGCTATCCCATCGCCAAGGAGATCGGCCGTTTGGACATCGGTCAGGCCATCGCGGTCCGGAACGGAATCGTCCTCGCCGTGGAGGCGCTCGAGGGGACCGATGCGCTCATCGAGCGCGTGCACGGAATGGTGGGCGAGGGATGGGTGCTCGTGAAGGTGTCCAAGCCGCGGCAGGACATGCGATTCGACGTGCCCGTCGTTGGCCTCAACACGATTCGCAACCTCGCGGAGCATGGCGCCGTCGCGCTCTGCCTGACCGCCCATGAGTCGCTCTTCTTCGACCGGCAGGATGCGATCCCCTTCGCGGAGCAGTGCGGCATCAACATCATTGCGCGCGGCGACGACGATTCGGTTTTCAACTACGTCAACGCGACGAACTCCTGAGCGGGAAGGTCACCGGCCCCCGGCCAGAACCATCGTCTCCTCATCCGTATAGACAACGCGCATTCCCGTTTTCGCGAGCTCTGCGGCGATCCTGCCGGAGAACCATTTCTCCCGCGTGTCGTCATGAATTTCGACGAAGCGGATGTTGTGCTTTTCCATGTCGGATTTCATCCGTGAAAGGCCTGCATCGTCCAATCCGGGAATTCTTCCGTAGCCCGTTTCCTCAAGCTCAATCGGCCAGAGCCTCTCCTTCTTCCAATCCTCGAATGCGATGGGATCGCGCGCGATGTATCCTCCGACGATGGGGCGTCCGTGGATCGTCTGGTGGTACATGAAGTAGCCGCGATACTGGTAGAAATACTGCGGGAAAAACGCAACGGCGCCTTCCTGTTTTTGCTGTGTCAGGAATTTGGCCGCGCCGTCCATGCGATTGGCGAAACTGCCCAATCCACCAATGAAGGATTCAGCCGCGATGATCACGAGCGCAAGGGCCTGCAGCAGGCGGCGCCGTTCCTCGTGGATCATGGCCAAGCCGTGCTCCAGCCACACGCATGTATAGATGGCTATACACACGGTGCCGGTGAATCCGAAGTGCCAGATGGAACGCAGGGTGCCGAGGAAGGGCACCCAGGAGAGCAGCCTCCCCGGCAGGGGGATGGGCGTTGGCTCTCCGTTCAGCACCATCGGCGAGCCAAGCTTCAGGGCGGGCCCCAGAGCCAGAATCCAGAAGAAAATTCCCGCAAAAAGGAGCATTCGTGGCTGCGACGACTGCTTCAGCCGCAGGGCCGCGATGGCGCCTCCCACGATCAAGGTGTAGCCCGGCAGGTACCAGACCCACGCCCGCTGGCGGCCATCCATGAACACGGAAAGCCAGTCGTTTTCCACGCCGGCCAGCAGCATCCGGATGCGCGGGTGAATGACAAACTGCCACAGGTCCGCCGCATGTCCCACCTGCGCATCGGGGCCGAACGACGGCGGCTTGGGAGCTGTCGCCAGATGCCACGCGAGCCAGACGGCAATGGGCGCTGCGATCAATCCGGCGAGCGCGAACTGTTTCATGATCGCTGGGAGGATCGCCCGCCGCGTGAACAGTAGCGGAGCGACGAAGATCAGCAGATAGATCAGGCATTCAAGCGCATGAAACAGGCTCGTCAGGAGCGTGAGGATTCCCGTGATGCCAAGGGCCGCGGCGCTCTTCCAGCGAATTGCCTCGCCGGCCGCGCATTCGTCCGTGATGCGCTTCAGAAGGTAGATCGTCAGCGGAAAGAGGTATGTGCTGAAGATGTTGAGGTGAATGCCCTCCGCCAGGCGATAGCCGTGAATCGTGAGCGCCGCCGTGCATGCCGCCGCACCAAAGCGCCCCGCTCCCCACTGCCGCGCTGCCAGCCAGCAGGCCCACGCCATCAGGTAAGTTGCGATGATCAATGATGCGTTGTGCTGCAGGAAGCCGCCACCAATCAATCGCAGCGGCCACAGCAGGATCGCGTAGGGGAACTCCATTGTGTGGTAGCTGAGGTCGGCACCCAGCGGATGGAACAGGCGGTTCGTGTGGAGCAGGCCTTCTGTCGGCGTGGTGGCGCCGCGCATCACCTGATCCACCCACCAGAAGTTCCACTGGGTTGTCATGGTGTCGCCCAGCGGTGGTCCCATCGGCACGTCGGTGGGGTGGATCACCAACGACAGGCAAAAAAAGAGCGTCAGCGCCAGGAAAAAGCCGTGCGCCTGCCATCCACCGTCGAAGGGGGAAACCACGGGCGCGCGGGTGGGTGGCGGTGCATGCATGATGGTAGCAGTGAAGTTGGTTCGCCCTGATCCGCCGCAAGGTGATTTCCTCGGCGGTGGCAAAACACTCTTTGCGTCCGCACGCACCATGGGCAGAATCGTCAGGCATTCACGGATGATTTCCCATGTCTGCCCCCGCAACCGACAACAGCAAGGCTGATCCTGAGTACGTGGCGTCATTACGCCGGATGCTTGACGCGGCGCGCGAAGCCGCGCGCGAACGGCATCGCAAGATGGAAGGTCTGGAGGCCGCGCGTCTCTACTCTGCGGACATCCAGCGCATCTTCGTCCATCACTTGGAGGAAATGACCCGTCGGCTCAACGCGGAGGAGATGCGCGGGGCAGTCGCGCTGATCGCAGTCGGCGGCTTCGGTCGCCACGAGCTGTGCTATCATTCCGACATCGACTTTTGTTTTATCACGGAGCGCGATCCAACTCCGAGTGAGGAAAATTTCATTCGCGCCGTGCTTTATCCCCTGTGGGATTTGAAGCTGGACCTTGGCTACGGCGTTCATTCCATTCGCGATTGCATCAACACGCTCGGCAATGACCTGACGAAGGCCACCGCGTTCCTCGACACGCGCCACCTGTGGGGGGCGCAGCCGCTGTGGGAGGAGCTCGTTGAGCGCATTCATGGCAAGCTGCACAAGCATCACCTCCTCTGGTTCATCAACAGCTTGAAGGACGAAATGAAGTCGCGCCATGAGCGGTATGGTGACACGGTTTTTCTTCTCGAACCGGACGTGAAGAATTCGCGCGGTGGACTTCGCGATGTGCATCAGACTTTGTGGATCGCATTCACGCTTTATGGCGCGTCGGACCTTGCGATTTTGGTGAAGAATGGCCTGGTGTCCCCGGCGGAGCACGATCGCCTGCGCGCTGCGTGGTCTTTCCTTGTCGATGTGCGCAACTCGCTGCATCTGTCGCAGGGCAGGCGTGTGGACAAGCTCACGCTGGAGCGGCAGATTCAGGTCGGGGCGATGATGGGATTCGAGCCGTCGGAGACCGCGCTCGCCGAAGAGGCAATGATGCGTGCCTATTACGATCATGCGCTCATCGTGGAGCGGCTTTGCCAGCGGCTGATGGAAGTCACGCTGATGCGCACGCCCGGCACGCACGAAAGCATGATGGAGTTGGAGGAGCCCAAGCGCATTGACCGCGATTTCTGCCGGCGCGGGGCGCACATCTGGGTCGAGCGCGCGGACCTGCCGCGTCTTTCAACGGACCCCCACTGGCCGATGCGATTGTTTCTCAACGCGGCGCGTGAGAGGCTGGAGCTCACGGAGGATTGCATCCGCCTTGTGGAGGAATTTCTTCCGAAGGTGGATGATGCGTTTCGGCGTTCCCCGATCGCGCGCGATTTGTTCCTCGCGATGCTGAATTGTCCGGGGAAACTGGCGGACACGCTGCGCGTGATGAATCGTTGCGGATTCCTGAGCGCCTACATTCCCGAATTCGCCGGCGTGCGAAACCTTCCCCGTATCGACCACTATCATCAGTACACCGTGGACGAGCATTTGATCCGCACCATCGGTGTTTCCGAGCACCTGCTGAAGACGGATAATCCGCGCGGGATGGGCCATGTTGCCATCGCGGCGAAGGAAGTCTTGCGGGTGGACCTGCTGCATCTGGCGCTGTTGCTCCACGACGTTGGGAAGGGGGAGGGGCGTGCGCACGTGATTCGCGGAATGCACATGGCGCAGCGCATCACGGAGCGCATGCAACTGCGCCCCATCGAGCAGGAAACCGTTCGCTCGCTTATCGCCCATCACCAGAAGATGAGCCACATGGCGCTGCGGCGGGACATCGAGGACCCCGCGCTCGCCGAAGAATTGGCGGAGGCCGTCCGCTCTGCGGAACTCCTCCGCATGTTGTACGTCCACACGGCCTGCGACGTGCGCGGCGTGTCCCCCGAATCCTGGAACGAGTGGCGCGGGCGGCTGCTGGCCGACCTGTACGAACGCACCATGGACGAATTGCGCGGCATCAAGCGCGATCCCTCCGCGCGCAATCAGGCGCAGCACCTGATGGACCAGATTACCGGCGTGCTGAAGGAAAAGGGACATCACGACATCAATCGTGCGGAACTGGATCACTTCTTTTCCGACATGCCGGAACGATACCTTCGCTCCGTTTCCATCGATGCGGCGGTGAACCACTTCCTCCTGTCCACGAAGATCACGAACGAATCACGAATCCATGCGCGCTTCGACACCTACGAAGATAGCAACTATGTCGAAGTCACCTTCGTTGCGCGCGACGCGCCGGGGTTGTTCAGCAACCTCTGCGGTGCGCTTGCGGCGAAGCGTTTCAACATTCTCTCCGCGCAGATTTACACTTCCGCCTCCGGCGAGGCCGTGGACGTTTTTCAGGTGGAGATTCCGCCGATTTTCCGAGACGATGTCAGCGGCATCCTCGCGCGAATCTGCGCCACGATCGAAAAACTCATGCGGACCGGCGAGCGCCCCCATTGGTCAAAAACCACCGACAAGTCCGCAGTTTTTCCGATAACGCAGGAACGGCTGAACCTTCGTCCGCCCCGCGTGGATATTCGCAACGACGTTTCGCCAACGCACACGGTCGTGGAGGTTCGCGCGCCCGACCGCCCCGGCCTCCTGAGCGACATCACCGCGACGTTCGATCGCTTCAGCATCAACATTGACCTCGCGTTCATCGCCACGGAGAGCTATCAGGTTGTGGACGTGTTCTATGTGACAGACTTGGAAACGAACAAATTGAAGGAAAGCGGAAAGCTGAACTCGTTGAAGGAAGAATTGATGAAGACCATCCATCCCCAACTACAGGTGAAACCATGAAACGATCCACCGCAGTTCTCCCGTTCGTTCTCGCAGCGTTGCTCAGCGCGCCGTGTCTCCATGCGCAGCAAACCTCATCCGCTGACGCACCCGCAACCACCGCCGCCGTGGCAAAGACCATGGACGTCACCGCTGCCTTCGTGAGTGGTGATGGGAAGCCGGTCAAGGATGTGCAGTTCGATCTGCTCACGCGGACGGAGGAAAGAGGCACACGAAAAGTTGGGTCCTTCAAGTCCGGCGCTGACGGCACGGTGCTGCTGAAGGACTTGGAGTTCGGCAAACAATATTCCCAATACGGCCTGATTTCCGATCAAAGTGTGATTGGCGAATTTGATCTGTCGGATGCGAAGCCGAAAGATAAGGTCACGATTACGCTTCCACCACAGGTTGGCGACGTTGCCCCCGATTTTGAGGTGAAGGATTTGGCGACAGGCAAAGCCTTCAAGATTTCCTCGCTGCGCGGTCAGGTTGTGATGATTGACTTTTGGGCCACTTGGTGCGGCCCCTGTCAGGAGCCGATGGCACACAACAACGAACTTGTCGCGAAGCATGCGGACTGGAACGGGAAGGCCGTCATTCTCGGCGTCAGTATAGACAAGACGGAGGAGGTCATCGCAAAGCACGTCAAAGACAAGGGATGGACAAACGTGCGCCAGACGTGGATTGACGAGCCCGGTGTGGGGTGGGGGTCGAAGCCGCTGAAGGCCTACGGCATCAACAGCATTCCGCGTATTGCGCTGCTGGACAAGGAGGGGAAGATCGTCTTCTTCGGTCACCCTGCGGAAATTGACATCGAAAAGAAGATCAACGAACTCATCAACGCAGGATAGGATTGAACCAACAACCCATCTGCGGATGGGGAAAAATCATCAACCTCACGGTACGTCTTCCCATGCACATGTCTTCACGATGCTTCGCCACCATTCTGCTTCTGGGTCTTCCCTGTCTTGCGGCGGCGCTTCCCGATTTCCCCGAATCCTACGGCTTTGTGGATGGGGCGGATTTTCACGTTGAGCGCACCATCGCTCCCGGCATCACGCAGCGTTTTGATTCCTATTCGACAGGTCCCCTCACGATCAACACGGTCTTTGTGGACATGCAACGCGATGATCTGGCGATCGAAGTCGAGAAGGGGAAGGATGACCTGTACGGATCGGAAACGCTTCCTGTCATGACGAAGCGCCTCGCTGATCCTGCAGCGCGTCCCTTGGTGGCGATCAACGCGGATTTTTGGGGGACGGGCCACGTTCCCATCGGTCCCTTCGTCGATGAGGGAATGATCTGGAAGGCCCCTTGGTTCAATGACAAGCGCGATGGACGCCGTCGCAGCGTTTTCGGCTTCGACGATGCGGGAAATTTTTTCGTCGGCCTGCCGGACTGGAGTGCGGAGGTGCGCTCCGCCGCTGGGGAATCCATCGCGATTCCCTGCGTGAATTTGGAACACAATATTCGCAACATCACGACGCTCTATACCTATCCCGGCCGTGCCGCGCTCAAGAATGCGCCGAAGGATTTCAAGCAGGTCGTCCTTCACAGCGATGCGAAGGAATGGCTCCCCAATGCACCCATCAAGGTGCAGGTGCGTTCGATCAGCGGCACCATGAACAATGTGCCCGATCAATCAACGTTTCTTCTCTACGTTGAAAGCGTTCCTCAGTGGTTGAAGGAGGGGATGGAACTGACGCTCGATGCCTCGCTGAA
>JADZDZ010000171.1 GCA_020850785.1 Candidatus Sumerlaeota bacterium
GTACAAGGCACGATGAAAACTCCCGACGCCGTCATCTTCGACCTCGACGGAACGCTTGTTGATGCGTTCGCAGACATCGCCGCCGCAGTGAATGCCCCGCTGGGCGCGCGTGGAATGCCCACCCATTCCATCGCGCAGGTGAATGCCATGGTTGGCAACGGCGCCGTGAAGCTGATCGAGCGCGCCTCTCCGCCCGGCACTCCGCTCGAAGTTCGCGAGCAAATCCTCCGCGACATGCTCATCTACTACGCCGCCCACCCCACCGACCACGCGAAGATTTATGACGGCGTGCCGGAGGTCCTCAAAGCTCTTCGCGAGCGCGGCATCCGCCTCGGTATTCTCAGCAACAAGCCGCACGCCATTCTTCTCAACACCTGCGACGTGATGGACCTGACGCCCTACTTCGATGAAATCATCGGCGAGCGCGAGCCGGACCTTCCCCGCAAGCCGAACCCCCAGTCGCTTCTGGCCATGATCGACCGCATGAATGCAAAATCCCCCATGCTCGTCGGTGATGGCGTCCCCGATGGAGACGTCGCCCAGCGCGCGGGGGTCCCCTACGTTGCCGCCCTGTGGGGATCGCGCACCCGCGAGCAGCTTGCCCACCTGAATCCCATCGCCTGGGGCACCCAGCCACGCGACCTGCTGCGGATTCTTCTGGGCGAGTCCGCTTTTCCACTCGCACCCGCCTGACGGTTGGCGCGTCATCGCGCCTTAAGAGGATATTTCAACGTGTTTCAGCGGCCGACTTCCATCACGGTTATTGCCGTCGTAGGCATTATCATCGGCGCTTTTGGATTGATCTGCTCGCCGCTTCAGGCGCTTGGCATGATTCTGCCCGAAGACCCGCAGGCCAACGAGATGATCGAATCCATGGGAATTCCCGCGCCCGAATACAGCCCCACCGCGCGCGTTCTCCTTCTGGTCAGCGCCCTCATCAGCATCGTCGGGGCGGTGCTTCTGCTTTCCGGCAGCATCGGAAGTTTTTGGATGAAGAATTGGGCGCGGCTTACAATGAACAGCTACGCGATACTCGCGCTCGTGAATGGACTCTTCAACGTCGTGGTGCAAATGATCTTCGTGCTCCCCGGCATGATGTCCCAGATGCCGCAATTTGCCAACAACAACAGCGGTGCCTACGGCGCCGGCGCGCAGTTCAGCGGCATTCTGGGTGCGCTGCTTGGCTTCGCCTGCATGTCCATCTATCCCGTGCTCGTGCTGGTTTTCTACAACCGCGTCGCAACGCGCGAAGCCTTCGCGCTCGGAGGAATCGTTCCCGTCACCGGCTTCCCGCCGCCCGCCGCCGCCCCCATGGCCGGCTACCACGCACCTTACGGCGCGCCCGGCTACATGCCGTCCGCACAACCGGGATACCCACCGGCCTACGGCGGCCAGCCCTACACGCCGCCGCCACCACCACCCGGATACGGTGCGCCGCGTGGATCGAACGCGCGTCCTCATGATCCGGGGCCGCTGCCTCCCCCCGACCAGCCTCCCGCGCCGCCGGGATCGCAGCCGCCGCCACCGCCACAAACGTGAGCGTCGCCGCACGACCCCGCTTCACCATTCTCATCTGCGTGAAGGATCGCGTCGCGCACCTGCGCGCGTGCCTCGCATCCCTGCGTAGCGTCGCCGCCGAAGCCGCCTGCGAACTCATGATCGTGTGCGACGGCGGTCCCCCATCGCTTCACGATGACGTCGCGGACCTGCTGCAGATCGGCCATTGGTCCACGCGCTGGCTGCACGTTCCCGCCGGCGGTCCCGCGAAGGCCCGCAACGCGGCGCTCGCCCAGGCCAGCGGTGAACTCATTCTCTTCCTCAACGATGACATCCGCTGCGAACCGGGCCTCCTGCGCGCGCACGATGCCGCGCAACGCAAACAACCGGGCCACGCCGTCATGGGAAACACGCGCTGGGCCCCCGAAGCCTGCACCAGCGAATTCATGCACTGGGTTGCGCATCACGATTCCTTCTACTACCTGATCGCCGATGCCTCCAACGCCGGCTGGGAATATTTTCACACGATGAATCTCAGCATCGATCGACGCTGGTTCGACGAAGGGCATCGCTTCGACGAAAAATTTCCCGACCCCGCCTTCGAGGACACCGAACTCGGCTACCGCCTCTGCACGAAACACGGCCTCAAGCTGGCCATGGCCTACGACGCCGTCCTCTACCACGTGCATGAATACACGCCCGACCAGTACGTGGAAAAATCGCGCGAACGGGGACGAAGCGCGCGCCGCTTCTGCGACCTTTATCCTGAAATGCGCGAGCGCATCATCAGCGAGTATGAATCGCTTGTGAACAGGGAGGATTCCTTCCGCGGAAAGGTTTCCCGCGTCATCAATCGTCGCGACACCCTTGATGAATGGGAATTGCGGATTGCGAAAGCGTTCATGGAAGGTTATGAAGACCCAAACACACCGTGAAGGATGAATGACATGACAAGACTACTCACCGTTCTTCTCAGCCTCGGCCTCCTTGGCGGCTGCGGAAGTCGTGTGCACTACGCGGAGTCCGCCGGAGCCTATCAGGCAGCGGCGCCGCCGGCAGGTGCGAGGCCTGAAGCAATGAAGGCATCGCGCATGACCGGAGCCCTTGCCGCGCCCGCCAGCATCGACCTTCCCAGCATGGATGTCTCGCCGGCTCCCGTCGCGCCGCCCGCCACCAACGCAGGGGACATGGACCCCGCAAAGCCCGGCGCCAAGCGCAAGATTGTCTATACAGCACACCTTGGCCTGCGCGTGCCCAACAAGCGCAACAGCACCGACGCCGTTCGCCAGATCGTCGAAAAGCACGGCGGCTTCGTTCAGAATTCCACGCTCGACGACATCACCTTCCGCGTGGACCCCAAGGAATTCGACGCAACGATCGCGGAATTGGAAGCACTCGGCGAAGTCACCTCCCGCAACATCAACAGCAACGACATCACGGAACAATACACCGACGTCGAGCTGCGTCTGGAAACCGCGAATTCATCGCGCCAGCGCCTGATGACCCTCCTCGAAAAGGCCACCGCCACCAAGGACGTGATCGAAATCGAGCGCGATCTTCGCCGCCTGACAGAGGAAATCGAAACGATGAAGGGGCGCCTGCGCGTGCTCAGCGACCAGGTTGATCTCGCAACAATCACCGTGCATCTTGAGGAAAAATTCCTCGATCAGGCACCCGCGCCCCGCCGCACCAGCACCCCCTACGCATGGATGAACGAAACGGGCATCGACCAGACGCTCGCCGTCGTGGACGCCGACCCCTCCATGTCCCGCGGAACGATTTTCTGCGGGCCAAAATTCCGCCTCGCCACGGAAGACAAAGCCCCCGTTCCCCATGGATTCGTTCCGCTGGAAATGCGACGCGACTACATCATGGCCGGCACGCCGGAGGACTCGCGCCTGCGCGTTCGCGCCTTCAAAATCCCCAAGGAACAAAAGGGTGACATGGAATTCTGGCGCGCCGCCTTCCGCAAGGAACTCGCCGACAATCGCGGCTATGACGTCAAATCAACCACGGCGGAATTCGCCATGAACGATCCCGACCTTGAGGCGGCCCGCTTCACCACCGAGGTCAACTACTCCGGCGAAAAATGGGTCTATGACGCCTGGATCATTCGCGACAAGGAGGAGTCGAACGAGTTTGTGACCGTGGAGTTCGCACACCTGAAGGCGAACGACGGCAAGGACGGTTACAACTACAACAGCTCCGTTGAAAAAGCCGTCGCGGGAATCGACATGTAATTATCATCAAACCCGAAACGACTTTGCAAAAGGCGCATCGCGGTCAGATGCGCCTTTTCTACATATTCCGCACACTTTTTGGTGGACCGATCCAACATTACTTCCCATAATTTCCGCATTACTGCATTTCGAGGGATCGGATCATGCAAATCGTCACGCGCTTCATCTGCCTGCTTCTGTTGCTCATTCCTGTATATACGATCGCGCAGACCCAAACACCAGAGCCGCCAAAAACAATTCACTGGTTCGGCACTTGGGAGGAAGCACGCAAGGACAGCGTGGCCAAGGGTCAGCCCCGATTGATTTACTTCTACAATCATCGCGCGCGCCCCTGCAAAGTCATGCAGGAACAGACCTTCACCGATCCGCGCGTCATCGCCCTCTTGTCGGAATTCTCCTGCGCCGCCCTTCACAACGAAGTTAACCGCGAACTCGCGAAGCGATTCCAACTCGTCAAAGTCCCCACGATGATCTTCGTCGATGCGCAGGGGAACATGATCGACCGCGCCGTCGGCACCAAGTCTCCCGATGAATTTGTCCTCTATCTGGAACGCATGAAGCGCGCATCCGACGAGGCCAAGGCGGCGAAGAAGCAGATGGATGCCTTCACAAAAACGCCCGTCGATTTTCTGCGGCCCGGAAAGAACACAAGGCCCATAACGCTGCGCTACACCGACCCCGGCGCGAAGAAGGTTGCAATCATTGGCGACTTCAACGACTGGCGCGAACCCGGCACTCCGCTCGTGCGAAATCCCAACGGCATCTGGGAAACGGTGCTCCACCTGCAGGAAGGCGTTTACGAATACAAGTATATGGTCAACGACACCGAATGGAAGCAGGACACTGCCAATCCCCTCGCACAGGCCAACCCCTTCGGCAACGCCAACTCTGTCATCATTGTCGGCAATGCGAAGACCTCCCCGATCATTGACGGACGCAACGTCAGCTTCATCATCTACAACACACAGGCGAAAAAAATCGAGGTCGCGGGAACCTTCAACAACTGGCAGTTGCTTCAGATGTTCCGAAATCCCAACGACGCGGGAATGTGGGGCGTGCGTTACGAAAACCTCGTCCCCGGCCGCTATGAATACAAGTTCGTCGTCGATGGTGAATGGACGGCGGATGCGGAAAACTACACCGCCGTTTCCGACGGCAAAGGGAACTGGAACAGTTCCTTCATCATTCGGTAACGCGGGAACCCTTTTCGCACATCGCTCAAACGGCCACGCCGTTCGGGGGGCGCCTTATGACATTTCAAAAAAAGAAGTGACCATTTTGAAACTTGAGCGCACTTTACTTTCGTGGCGAGGGCGTCTCGCCCTCGCATGTGTGGATGGGCGGGGAGCCTTCGGGATAATGAGAAAGTGAAGTTGAAAAAATTTTTCCGCAAGGTCGCTCGTGGTTGAAAAAATGCGTGGGCGGGATCTCCACATCACGAAAGGCATTCGATCATCTGGTCCATCTCATTGTTCAAGTGAAGTCCCCTCCATCAGCACCATCTCACAATGAAGGAGTTCTTCCTTGGTGGCGAGGGCGTCTCGCCCTCGCATGTGTGGATGGCTACGAGCCTTCGGAAAAACGCCTCAATCCACGATGCGGAATTGCTGGAATTTCCTGATTTCGCGATAAAATTCCCGCGCGGGATTCGGCGCGTCCCCCAGCGCCACATCCGCCGAGCGAAAGCCCATGTGGATCGAATGGTCCATGTTGTTGTGCAGAAACAAGCCCTGCCTGCCGCTGTTGATCAGCCGCGGAAAATTCTCCAGGTACTTGCGAATTTCGTTCAGGCGCCGACGATAGCCAAGATCGTAAATCGGATACGTGTGCGGAATGCGGTGCACCAGCGACGTGCGAACATCATCCTTCGCGAACAACCCGACGCGCTCCGCGCCCCGTAGCGTCGCGGCCACCAGCGCACGATCGCTTCCCTTCCAGATTTTATCCCCGTGGTGGCAGGTCACCTCGAACACCACCAGCGTTTCGTTTCCACTTCCCATGGAGGAATGAAAATTCGCCGGCAAGTAGGCGCGATTGAACACCGTGTCCGCGCCCGGAAAATACAGCCACTGTGAATCGGTGATGTGGGATTTCTTCACCACGAAGGCGACAAGGAAGTTTGCAATGTAGCGAAGTTCCCCGCGCGCCCGTGCGACAGCCGGCGACGGTGCGTTCCCCGCATTCCTGAAAAGCATTTCCAGCAGGTCCGGCAGCGGAATCGTCGAAATCACGTCATCCGCTTCGTAACTTTCCTCCACCCCCGTGTCCCTGTTCTTCGCGCGCACTGTTGTTGTGCCGTTCACCTGAAGGCCGTTCACGCTTCGCGCCAGCAGAATGCGTCCCCCGCGTGCCTCCACACCGGCGCGCATCTTGTTCACCAACTGCACGACGCCGCCGGCAATGTAGTAGAATTTTTTCACGGCAGTCAGTGCGCCCGGCTTTTCGGGAATGAAAAGCTTCTTCACCATCTGGTCCAGCCCCCCTGCGGAAACGCGCACGCGGGCGATATCCGCGTGAATTTCGCGAGGCGGCATCTTCCAGACCTTTCGCGCATAGGGCGCGACGAGCAGTTCGTAAAGCTGCGGACCAAACGCGCTCTTCATCAGCGACTCAAACGACTCCCGCTCCCGGCCCGCCAGGCCGA
>JADZDZ010000172.1 GCA_020850785.1 Candidatus Sumerlaeota bacterium
CGTGATTTCCGCAGTCGGGCACGAAACGGATTTCAGCATCAGTGACTTCGTGGCGGACCTGCGTGCGCCGACGCCAAGCGCCGCGGCGGAGATCGTCAGTGCCGGCTATGTGTCTCTTGCCGAGGGGATTCGTCAGAACCTGAATCGCCAGCGCCGCGCGGTGGAATCGCGCCTTCGCGAAATGAAGTCGATTGTCGGCGGCCTGATGACGAGTCACGCACTGCGCCAGCCGGAGTTGATGCTGCGCGAATACCAACAGCGCACCGATCTGGCGCTCAATCGCATGCCGGAATTGATTGCGAACCGGATGGAACGCACGCGGCTTCGCGTTCAGCGCGCAACGGGGGCGCTGGAGGGGCACAACCCGCAACTGATTCTGAAAAAGGGATACGCAATCATCCGCCGCGCGAAGGACGACAAGGCGCTGATGAGCGCGAATCAGCTCCGGAAAAATCTTCCCGTGGATATTGAACTGAAGGATGGCAAACGCCGGGCCGTGGTGACCGATGACCAAGCGGAGGATTTCTTCGCGTGATGCGCGCCACGGCCTCCTGCCGGGAAAGCAGGCGGCGCAAACCTCCGGGTGACCTGCACACCCGGACCTGCAGACTTATGGCTGCTTCGTTCCCGACCTGACCAGGTTCGTCGCCATCCGTCGCGCAGGGCCCGGAGATTTCCGCCGCCTGCTAAAAACGAGCGGAGGACGGGCGTTGAGTCCGTCCTCCGAAATCCAGCCGGAACTTACTTCGCGGCCTTGCGCCCGGCCTTCTCCGCCGCTGCGGCGATCTGGACCTTGCGGGGAATTGCCTTGCGAATGGCACCGGAACGAAGGGCCTTCGCGGAGACGTAGGCGCTACGCGTAACACCGTCCTTATCAAGGATCTTCACGCGCTGAATGTTCGCCTTGAAGGTGCGCTTGGTGCGGTTGTTGGCGTGGCTGACGCTATTGCCGACCGCGCGGCGCTTTCCGGTAACTTCACATTTTGCCATGACTCAATTTCCTTTGAAAAAGCCCGTGGGGAAAATCCCCGTTGGGGGCCGAGTAGGGAAGGGCAGGGAGCGCCCCCATGTCAAACCCATTTGGCGCCGTCCGGGGCACTTTATCGCGCCCGGCCCACGGGCGGGTGGGGCTGGGGGGGCTCCCCGAAGACGTCGTTCCTGACGTAAACATTCAGGAAATAACCATCATTCTCGAACGCCTTGTGGGTCCAAGTGGCGCTGTAGCGGTAGAGGCGGTGAAACAGGGGGTGTTTGAACACGGCTTGGTTCGTATGCCAATCCATGCGCGTCACGGGCGCGGTTGGCGGCGTTTGCGTGACCAGCACGACCGCATCGGGCCGTTTGTCGATGACGAGGCGCTCAGCAGGATAGTCGTAGATGAGGCCCGTATCGTACGAGTAGTGCGCCCATTCGGGATCGGCGAGGCCCGCAAGGTCGATGATGCGCAGGTCGCTGTAGAAGCCCACGAGGCCGATGTCCTCGATGGCGACAAGCAGCGGCGGGCCCCCCTTCGCCTCGCGCGATTCCTCCCAGGCGGCGAACCATTTCGCCATCGCTTCATGCCCGTCGGCCCAGCCGTACACCCGCACCTGCACTTCGTTGAGCGCGCGCATCAATTCCCTGTGAAGCCACATCGTCCAAAGGGGACAGAAGGCGATCATCAGGGCGATGGCGGCGGTTTTCTCCCGCGCGGGCGCGAGGCGGTTCACAGTCACGGCAAAGGCGACAGAAACCAGCGCGCAAAGCACCCCCATGCACGGAGTGATCATGCGAAGGTGAGGCATCCAGTCGCCCCCTTCGTAAATCGTGAGTGCGAGATGTCCGCACACGGCCGCGAGAGCTACGGCACAGAGGATTCTGCCGCTCCGTGGTGCGCAGACGACGCCGACGAGCGCCAGCAGCAGCAGCGCCGCACCGCGATTCAAGATCGCCCAATCGCGAAAGTATTGGAGGCCGCTGTGCGCGCGGCTGAGCGGACTGCCGCCCATCTTCACATAGTAGGAATTTGGAAACGGATAGCCGAAGATCGAAATGCGATAGACCGTGAGGGAAGCCCAGAACGTGACGACGATGATTGCGATCACGCCAATCGCGCACAGTTTCACGCGGTCCTTCCGCACAATAATCGCCGCAACCACAACGAGGCCAAGGGCCCACGCAATACCTTCCGGACGCGTCCACGTCGCGAGGCCGAGCACAATGCCCGCAACGATGGGCGCTGCATTCGCCGAAACGGCTCCGCTCCCCACGATGCGAAAGACAAGGACCACCGACCACGTCGTCAAGGCGGCGAACAGTGCCGTTTCCAAGCCCGCAACCGATCCCGTGGCCAGCAATGGGGAATCGGCAAGCACCCATGCACCGGGGAGCATCCAAATGAGTGATCGATCAGCGAGACCGCTTTCCCGCAGGAGCAGCCGCGCAAGCACCAGCGCACCGGCAATCACCGCAAGGCCGCTGCCCACGCCGATGAGCTTCGTCCACACGACGACGTTCATCTTCAGCGCGATCAGCACCACCTGAATCAGGAAGAGCGAATGATTCGTGTAACTCTCAACACGCGGGCCACCGATGTTGTAAACGAAGCCATGGCCGTTGACGAGATTTCGCGCATGTCGCATGGTGATGTAGGCATCATCCACCGTGAGCGGCCAGAACATCCAGGCGCGGAAGAGGAAGAAGCCCAGCACACACGCAAGGCCGATGGCGAACAGGATCAGTTCGTGGCGCGGGCGCGCTGATGGTGGCGGCGTCATGATGCGCAGCATTCCACGCCGGCGTTGCGGCTCAATGGAAAGCGATGCGGGACGGATGATGTCGTGAGGGAAAGGATGCAATCCGTGGCAAGGCATCCGATCAGCGGTGGATCCCCAAGGGCTGAATGGATGAAAAAAGAAAATCCCGCCGAGGGGTGGATGGCGGGACTTCCTTTTTGGAGGAGAGCGGCAGGCGCGTGCGGCAAGCCACGCCCACCACTCCTATTTCGATTCGGGATCACATCTTCAGCGACTGCGCGCCTGACTGCGCATCCCGGTTCTTTCTCAGCGTTGCTTCCAGCTTCAGCGGCTTCCTGTCGCGAATGACTTCAATCGCGAGCTTCTTTCCCTGAAAGTTGACCACGGCGTCCTGTGCATCCGCAGGTGACGTGATTTTCTGGCCGTCGATGGTGGTAACGACATCGCCAGCCTTTAGTCCCGCATCCTTCGCGGGGGAATCATCCTCGATACTGGCGATCAGGGCGCCCTCGCCGGCGGGAGCGCCGAAGAATTCACCAAGTTGCGGGGTAAGATTCTGCAGCATGATGCCAAGCTGCGAATCGCTGGAGGTGAAACTGTAGGATTGAATCGTGGAGCCACGTTGAATTTGCGACGGATCAGGAATGATCTGCTGCATCGCGTCCATTTGCGCGCGCAATTGTTCAAACACGGCATCCATGTCCTGAATGTTCGGCATCGCGCCGAATTGGGGCGGAGCGAAGAACTGCCCGCGATTCAGGCGGCTCCCCCGCTGCGGCGTTGCATCGTCATCGTCGGGACGCGCCTTCAGCGTCGCGGTGACTGCTTCCTCCTTCTCATCGCGGAGGAGCTTCACCTCCGCCTTGTCGCCCACGTTCAGCTTCGACACCTGCTCGACCAAATCTTCGGCGGTATGGATTTCCTTTCCATTCAGCCCGATGATCATGTCCCCTTCCTTGATGCCCGCTTCGGCAGCGGCGGAATCAGGATAGACGTACTTGATCTGGGCGCCCCAGTGCAGGTCTGACTTCACGCGATCGCCGGGCAGTTCGACGAAGCTGTTTTCAGGAATAACGCCCAGCATCGCCTTGCCAACGGGGACGGATTTCGCATCCGGTTCCGATTCCACCGTGAGGGCTGGCGCCATGCTCTTGTTGATGATGGTTTGTGCGTTGCCGACCCCCGCAGAAAGCAGGCAGCCCAGCAGCAGTGCGAACAATCGACTTTTCATTTTTTGCATCCCTTCCGCCCGTGCCTGCCGGGCGCCGTCATCTGTAGGATAAGATGCTCGCAGCGGGGTGAAGGTTTGGCCCCGAATCAGTCGAATAGGTTCAACTGGCCAACGCGGCGGAAAAATTTCGTGCTAAGCGCCGGACGCTGACCAGGAAATCCCGCGCGACGGCGGGCGATGGCGAACAGGTCCGCGATCTGCTCCGCAAAGGGGCCCACGCCGCGCATCCGCGCGCCCCAGTCGGCCTGGTAGATTTTCCCGTCGTGCATCTGCTTCAGGCGATTCAGGACCTTCGCGCGGCGGTCGGGATAATTCTCCTCCAGCCAGTGCGAGAAAAGCTCCGTCAGCGAATAGGGGAGTCGCACTACCGTATAGCCCGCGCTGATGGCGCCATGGTCGCGTGCCGCCTGAAGGATCGCGGGCATTTCGTGATCGGTGAGGCCGGGAATGATGGGGGCAACGTTCACGCCGACGGGAACGCCCGCATCCGCCAGTTTGCGAATTGCCGCCAGTCGCGCTCGCGGCGTGGAGGCACGCGGTTCCATGCGGCGCTGCAATTCCGCATCAAGCGTTGTGATGGAAAGCGTCGCGTGCGCGCAGGAATGCGCCGCCAATTCACCCAACAAATCCACATCGCGCGCGATGAGAGCATTCTTCGTGATCAGTGCCACGGGATTGCGAAACTCCACAAAGACCTTCAGGCAGCCGCGCGTTAGCTCAAGCTTCCTTTCAATCGGCTGATAGCAATCCGTCACACCACACATCACCAGCACGTCGGGCTTCCACGATTCGCGCGACAATTCCTGACGCAGTAACTCCGGCGCGTCCTCCTTCACAAAAATCTTCGTCTCGAAATCAAGGCCGGACCCAAGCCCCAGATACTCGTGATAGGGTCTCGCATAGCAGTAAATACAGCCGTGCTCGCATCCGCGATAGGGGTTCAGGCTGAATTCAAAACTCAGGTCCGGGCTGTCGTTCCTGGTGATCAGCGAGCGGGGAGTGTCCCGGTAGAAAATCGTCTGCGGGGCTGGCGCTTCGGGGTCGGACTCCGCCGGATCGGGCTGAAAATCAATCTTCTCAAAACGATTCTGCGGATTGAGCCCGGTCCCACGCCCCCGCTGGGAGAGACCATTGATCGAGCGATTTGGGGCGGGGTTGTGCATGGCGAAACAAAAGCGAAATACGCGCCGCCGTGCAATCTGAATCTCCAGAAAATCGACGCGCGGCGGCTGGGCTTGCTGGCCACGGGTCATGACTGTATAGGATGCGCCGGAGGTGCGCGCTTACATGCGAACGGCCAAGGCATTCACTCTTATCGAACTCCTCGTCGTGGTGATGATCATCGCCATTCTGGCGGCGATTGCTTTGCCGAGTTTCATCAATGCGCAGACGCGCTCGAAAGTTTCCCGGACGAAGTCCGATCTGCGGACAACCTCCGTCGGCGCGGAAATGTATGCGGTGGACAACAACCAGTATCCCGCCAGCTTC
>JADZDZ010000173.1 GCA_020850785.1 Candidatus Sumerlaeota bacterium
ATGCTTACGAAAATGGCGCCGTTTGAAGGGGATGAAACTTCCGCCGCCGCACCGCTCGCACCGCCACGCCCGGCAAAGGCTGCCGCGAAGTCCGTAGTCGCCTAGGGGCGACGCCTTATTCCCCCATTGTTTCCGCCACGTCGCGGCACAGCAGGAAGCTTTTCTCCGGTGAATGCCCCTCACCCATGGCGAGGCCGCACGTTGCCGTGATGATGCTCTGCAGCGCGAGGCGATTCCCGCCGCCCAGCTCCTGCCACCAACGATTCGCCCGCGTTCGCACTTCGTATAGCGACGGCTTGCGCACGGTCGGGACAACGCCCCATGCGATCTGGCGCCCCTTGTCCAGATGACGACGCAGCGCATCGATCTTTTGGTCCGTGGGGGGGAATGTATAGACATCGAACGAAAGAATGTCCGCTCCGCAGTCCAGCAGCCGCCCATTCTCCAGCCGCGCGCAGCAATGCACCATTGATTCGCAGACCATCTCGTGCACGGCCACGATGCACTGCCACAGCGCATCATGCGCTCCGTTCGGCGACTGCTCCAACAGCGGCTCATCCAGTTGGATGATCACCTTCGGGTGAATCTCGCGCAGCAACGTCGCAACGTGCGTGATCACCTTCCTCACCCGGACCACGATAGCTTCGAACAGGGCCGCATTTTCAATGAACGGAATGCCGTTCAGCTTGAGCAGCGATGCCAGAGTCACCGGCCCGCACAACTGCATCTTCAGCGCCGCAGCGTTCGCGAACCTGCCGGCGCGCGCCGCGTCCAGAAACAGCTTCCACGTCTGGCTGTGCATCACCAGCTTCGCCGGCCTCTCCGTCAGCGACACCACCAGATGCTTCGCATCGCCCCTCGGTGATGGCACATCTCCGTCCAACGCAAATGCGTCATCCAACCCGTAAAGGATTTGATTCAGCATCAACTCACGCTTCGAGTAGTTTGGAAGCTGGGGAACGAAGGGAATTTGTGGTGAATGACGCGCCACGAAATCAATCGCCGCAGCGGGATCACGAAATGGCAGCGAACCGATGCCCGTGATGCAGATTGGCTGTTTCACCATGCGTTTGTCCCCGCAGCGTGGGCGCGCGCGCACCCTTGCGCGTCACACGCGATCGTCGATGTCCTTTTGCAGGCTGATTGCCTGCTGATGCCATTCCAGCGGGCGTGCCTGCTCCGACTCCGCGCTTTCGATGGCCTGATGCAGAAGGTCCCGACCGCGCTTGAGCAGTTCCTCGTCCTTGCGCAGCTTCGTGCGAAGCCGGTCATTCTCCAGACGATAGAGCCGGGTGCGGTCGCCGCTCTTCAGCCACAGAAACTCGATGATCATGATCAACACGATCAAGCCCGCAATCGGGTTGTATAGCAGGGAAAAAATCTGGTCCTTGCCGAGGTTGAACACGGCGACACCAAGAATTCCAACAACGATCAGGACCAGCAGGTCTGCCGTGCGGACACGGGGCCGCCGCGTTTTCTTTCGTGAACGCGCCGGCGCGGCCGTATCGCTCAACTGCCATCTCCCTGATTGGAGGGTGGAATCCCCAGCGAAATTTCCAGCAATTCGAAGGACTGCTTCGTGCCATCCTGAAGCGTCACCTCAAACACATCGCCGGGGTGGCGTCCCAGAAGCTGCGACCCGAAGGGAGTCAGGTAGGAAATCACGCCGCGTGCGAGGTCCGCTTCCCACATGCCGAGGATGGTAATTTCGCGCACCTCGCCCGACTGTGTGTCGCGCAGTTTTACCTTCGTGCCAAAGCGCGAGGAATCGGGGATGACTTCGCGGCTTTCCACCAGACGTGCGCGAGCGATCAGGTCCTCCAGTTCCGCCGCCTGCTGCATCAGCAGTTTCTGGCGATCCTTTGCCGCATGGTACTCGGCGTTTTCGCGAAGGTCGCCCAGTTCGCGCGCCGTTTCGATGACCTTTGCCATCGCGGGGATTTCCTCTGAAACAAGCCGCGACAACTGCGTGCGCTTCTCGTCCAGCGATTGGCGCGTCGTGTAGTGGTAGGAAGGACGGCGACGTTCCTCCTCTTCCTCCAGGCGGCTTGCCTTGCGCAGGTCCTGATGTTCGTTGATGAGGATCATTTCCAGTGCGCTCTTCAACTGATGCGACAGCGAATTGTGCAGCCGGATCGTGCGCAGGATCTTCCGCGCCTCCTCGACGGTTGATTTCTGGACAGCCTGCTTGAAGTACTTGCTGTTTCCTTCATTCAGGAGGGAGCGAATCTTCGTGCCGGCGGCGCGGGCAATTGCCGCCACCGCTTCGTGCTCGGACGCCGCAAGGTCCTCAAGCTCGCTCAACAACGAGAGCAATTCCTCGCACACCATGATCGGGCGGATTGTATCGCCCAGATGGTCCCAGGTGCCCTCCAGAATGTTGCGCGATGCCCACACGAACAGGTCCGGATTTGCATCGGGTTTCGCAAGCACCGACTCCAACGCGACCTGACGGAAGTGTTCGTTGTTGCTCGACTTCAATTCCTTTTCCACCCACGTCGCCGTGCGCGGATCCAAGCTGATGAAGGATTCGGCAAACACCTCCGGCCAATCGTCGGGGCGAAGTTCCTTCACGATTTCAAGTGCCGCGCGCCGCGAATCGTGACCTTCCACGCGGGCCAGCAGTTCCACCATGTCCCCGCTCAGCAGCGTCTGCTTCACGTTGATGGGATTGCTCTTTGAAGGAAACAAGTCCTGATATTGATCGAACAGCAACCCATGGTTCAGGCGCTGATCCGCCGTCACGAGGCTGCCATCGTTGGCGGGCTTCACGAAGAGTTCGAACAGCGCGTCAACGTCCTTCTCCGTCATCTCTGCTTCCGCACCATGCTTGCGCACGTCGCGAAGCACATCGCGCCGGCTTTCCACGGTCTTTGCGGAGTTGAGCTCCTGGGAAATCTCGTCGAAGAAAGTCTTCGGGGCCTTGCGCAGGTGAAGCTCCGTGTTGGCGCCGGAGCCGCGGGAATCGATCCATGGATCCAGCTTGATCGCCTTCTTCGCCTTTTCCCAGAAGCTCTTGTATTCGGAATCACTCAGGAAGCGCGTTGTCATCACGCGCTTGAGGTCCGCCACCTTCATCTTTCCGCCGAAGCTCTTCAGCGCCAGACGAATCACGTCGCCGGCCTGGGTCTTCGCCTGTTCGCGAAGCTCCGCGGAGCGCGTGGCAATGTGCGTCTGAAGGTGATCCTTGGGCAGGCGCTGAAGGAAATTGCGCACGCCATCCAGCGTCATCTGCTGGCTCTTCTTCAACTCGAAATCGATCACAACCTTGCCGACTTCCAAGTTGAGTTCGCGAACGACACCCAACCCCCAGGAGCTGTGAATGAACACCTGCCCCTTGGTTGCGCCCAGCAGGTCGTGAAATTTGAGGAGCCCTTTTTTCAGGGGGATTGTTTCGTTGAACAGACCGGCTTCATTGATGTATTCTTCAAGGCGGGACCCGGCGGCATCCGCGTAAACTTTTTCAACCGCCTTCAGTGCGCGCTCGCGCAACCATTCATGCTTTTCGTCGATGCTCAGCAGATACTCGGAAATTTCCAGTGCTGCGTCGTATGCTTCCTTGTCCATCAGCGCGTCCACCGCGCGTTCATACATTTTGAGAAGGTGTTCGGGGTCTTGTTTTCGCGCCAGGCGCTCGATGATCGGTTGATGGAACGCAAAGGGGAGCGGATCCCCCTGACAGATGGCCTCCCAGTCCTGATTCACCTGGCTCCACCGTTTTGCTGCGATTTCCGAAAGAATTCTGTCCTGAAGATCTTTGTAGTCCGCCACCAAAGCCCCCGAATGAGGAAAGTCAAATCGCTACGCCGCGACCGTGTGCCTTACGCACCGTTCGCGGGTGTTTTCGACCTTTAAGTGTTGTGGAGACAAGGTGAAAGGCACCCCGTCGGGACGGCTAAAAAGATAAATTTCGCCCCCGCTTTAATTAGGCGGGGTCCGCCTTGGCGCTGCTCAGTTTGCCACTTTGCAGGTGAAAACAGCGGTTCGCCCGCCGTGCGATGGACTGGTCGTGCGTCACCATCACCAGGGATTTTCCCTCGTTCACCGTGATATTGATCAGGAATTCCAGCACTTCCGCGCTTGTCTTGGCGTCCAGATTCCCCGTCGGCTCGTCGGCCAGTACCACCGCCGGGTTGTTCATGAGCGCCCGCGCCAGCGCCACTCGCTGCTGCTCGCCGCCGGAAAGCTTTGCGGGCCGGTGATCCAGCCGTTCCGCCAGCCCCACTTTCCCCAGCAGAGCCTGCGCGCGCTGCGCCACCGCCCCCTGCGACACCCGCGCGATCATCCCCGGCAGCATCACGTTCTCCAGCGCCGTGAATTCCGGCAGCAGGTGGTGGAACTGGTACACGAAACCCACCTGCGTTGTTCGAACCTTCGCCAGCGCCGCGTCCGACAGCCCCACATAATCCTGATCCTTCAATCGCACAGACCCGCTGCTGCAGCGATCCAGCGCCCCCAGCAAATGCAGCAGCGTGGATTTTCCGCTGCCGCTCTGGCCGATGATGGAAACGAATTCCCCCTCGTGGACGTCCAGGTCCACCCCCTTCAGCACCTCCAACTTTCGTTCCCCGTCAACGTACTCCCGCGTGACGGATTTTGCGCTGAGCACCACGGATTTTTTCTTCGCGTCTGCCATTTAGGAGTTGAATTCCGCCGATTGAATTTTTTCCAGCTCACGAAAGGCTGCGGGAATTTTCTCTGCAACCTCCCGCGTCAGTGCACCCCGCGGCGATGATTCGCGCACGTAAATGTCCGCCGCCATTCCGTGGACAAAGGCACCCAGCTTCGCCGCCTCCGGTGGAGCCATTCCCTGCGCCAGCAGGCTGCCGATCAGGCCCGTCAGCACGTCGCCCGCGCCGCCGCGCGCCCACGCGGTGTTTCCTGCGCCGCTATGCGTAACGGTTCCGTCGGGCTGCGCAATCAGAGTTCCGAATCCCTTCAGCAAAACCGTGCAGTTGAAACGCCGCGCCGCCTCCCGCGCCCAGCCCCAACGATGCCCCTGAATTTCATCCGTCGTCGTTCCCATCAACGTTGCAAGCTCGCCCGGATGCGGCGTCAGCACATGGCGCCGCCCCAGCAGCTTTTGCATTTCCGGTGCGTGCGCCACCAGCGTCAGCGCGTCCGCATCGAGCACCGTTGGCAGTTGCACCGTTTCCAGCACTTCCCTCACGAAGCATGCGGTTTCCGGATGCCTTCCGATTCCGGGCCCCAGCGCGATCGCCTTCGCCTTCTCCAGCACCATCAACCAGCCGCTACCCCCCAGCGGGAGTAGAAAATTTTCCCCCGCCGCGTGGTTCGCCAGCAGCGCCTCCGGCAGGTTTGGCGCAACGACGCTTCTCACGGCGTCCGGGGTGTGCATTCGCACCAATCCGCATCCGCCGCGCAGCGCGCCAATTCCCGCCAGCACCGCCGCGCCCGGCATCGGTGCGCTTCCCGCAGCAATCACCAGCAGGCCGAACGTCCCCTTATGTCCCGCGCGCGGTCGCCGGGGGAGCAGCGCAGCCGCTTCGTGGGCCGTCAATGTTTCCGATTTGCCGGCAACATTTTCCAGCAGGTCCTTCGGGAAGTGGATCGGCTCCACGCGAATGCCGCCGCAGAGTTCCGGTCCCCGCTCCTTCACCATTCCAATCTTCGCGAGTCCAATCGTGATCGTGCGATAGGCCACCACGGCGGTCTCCGCCTCGCCCGTGTCGGGATCAAGACCGCTTGGAATGTCCACCGCGAAGACCGGCACGTGCGCCGCATTCAGTTCACTGATCACGTTGTGCCAGGGCGCTCTGGGACGTCCCTTGGTGCCTGTGCCGAAAATTGCATCAATCGCCACGTCGAACGAGCCGATGAAGTCGCGCAGGCTGCCCACTTCGCCGATGCGCACGATGCTCACGTCATCAGGCAGTTGATCCCAGGCCTTGCGCGCGGGCCCCGCATCGTCCGCCGGCGGTTCCGCGCAAAGCACGCTCACCCGCCAACCATTGTCCGCCAGCAGCTTCGCCGCCACGAACCCATCGCCGCCGTTGTTCCCCTTCCCGCAAATCACCACGACGGAACCGGTGGGAAAACTTTCGGCAACATCCTGCGCCACCGCACGTCCCGCCGCCAGCATCAGGCCGAAGGCATCGATGCCGCGTTCCTCGATCGAAACACGGTCAATTTCCCGCATCTGTTCACTGGTGGCGAGTTTCATGGTTCCAACGATAACACCCGCGCGACCGCGCGCCAGAGGATTCCACGAAGAGACCCCGTTCCACCCACTGCCTGGCCGTTCATTTTTGACTGGCACCGCACTCCGCTTCCCCTTTCTGGTCTTGGCATCATTGAGTGCATTCAACAGTGTCCGCCCAGAACTTCGCCAACCAACTCGCCAGCTACGCAGAGATCACCGACGCGGAGTTGATCCGCATCATCCGCAGCGGGGAGCAGGTTCCAAACCTGCACGATGGAATGATCTATTCCATGGGCCTCGACGTGGAGGATCGTCGCATCCGCGGCAAGCGCATCCGCCCCGCGCTCTGTTTGCTGACGGCGGAGTCGCTCGGCGTTCCCGCGCAGAGGGCCCTCCATTTCGCCGCCGCCATCGAACTGCTGCACAACTTCGCACTCGTTCATGACGACATCGAGGACGGCGACACGCAGCGTCGCGGGCGCCCCACCACGCACATCCGCTTCGGCCTCGCCCATGGCATCAACATCGGCGATTTCCTGCTGGCGAAAGTGTTCGGCACCATTTGGCGCGATCCGCACCAGACCATGGCCATCCGCGAGGAACTGGTCGAATTGCTGAACCTGACGCTGGAGGATTTGTTCGCAGGTCAGGCGTTGGACATTTCCGCGCGCAACGGAAACAGCTTCACGATGGAGGAATACGAAACCCTCGTCATGAAGAAAACTGGTTCCTACCTTTCCGCGCCCATGATCGGCGGTGCCATCATTGCCGACGCCGACGAGGAAGTGATCCTGATCCTGCAGAAACTCGGCCGCCTTCTGGGGCCGTTGTTCCAAATCCGCGACGACATCATTGACCTCACCAGTGGCAAGGGGCGCGAAGCGATCGGCAACGACATTCGCGAAGGAAAGCGCAGCTACCTCGTCGCGGCCTTGTGCCGGCACTGCTCGGACGCGGAACGCGCGCAGATTTTCACCATTCTCAACAAGCCCCGCGAAAGCACCACGCAGGACGACGTGAGCGCGGCGATTGCGCTCTTCACGCGTTATGACCTAATCAACAAGGCCAGCACCCATTGCGAAAAGCTTCGCCGCGAGGCCGTGCTTCTCATCGCCGATCTGCCGGTCAGGCTTCGCGAAAATCTGGAGCAGGCGATCGAGATTCTGGTGAATCGCGAAACCTGACGCGACCGCGTGCCTACTGCACCCATTCGCCCAGTAAAACCCTTCCCGTGGAGAAGGCGAACAGTCCAACCCACAAGCATCCCACGATTCCCAGCAGCCACTTCCATCGCGCGCACCATATCGCCAGCATCGCCAGCGTTGGAAAAATGACCATTTGGTAGCGGATCGTGGATCGCACTTCATCGCCGCCCAACATGATCAGCGGAAACGCTGTCGCGAGGATTCCGAAGATCGCAATGGGCCGCGAGAAGCGCCCGCTGGTCCACGCACCAAGCGCGACAGGAATCGTCGCCAGCAACCACAACGCATCCAGCAGAATCCTCCAATACATCAACCTGCCCGTGTGCACGATTTCCGTGATGCTGGACACGATGGCCTGATGATATCGCAGTGACTGATGACCCCATGCGCGCTGCGCGTGGACGGTGGCCAGAAAATCACCCAGTTGAAAATGGCAGTACAGCAGGAACGACAACAGCCCCGCCGCGCCTGCCGCCGCCGCGAGCAGTGGAAGTCGCAACTCCCTCCATCGCACGCCGCACCTTGCCACATCGCAGAACGACGCCAGCAGCAACGCCGCCGCGCAAAGCCATCCGTTCGACCTGACCAAGCCCGCAAGGAAGCAAAGGATCACGCACGTCGCGATTCTGCCGCTCTCCGCCGTGAGGAAGATCATTACCGCAAGCGCAAGAAACAGCGTTTCCGTGTAGGGTATTGAAAAGTAGAAGGAAGAGGGATGAAAGCAGAGCAGAAAATAGAGAAGGTTCAACTCCCGGCGTGACAAACTCATTCCCCGCAGGCGTCCCAGTGCCATCAGCGTGGCCAGCAAAAGAAGGTTGTTCAGCACTGTCGCGCCGATGTCCGATGGCACGCCGCCAACTGCCATCAGGCGCATCACCATCGGCAGCAGAGGAAAGAATCCCACGTTCTGCTTCTGCATCCGATCGCCGTTCCATTTGTAACCATTGTCCGCAATGTCGGTGTAAAACTCCGCATCGTAGAGATGCAGCGGGCGCGGAACAACGCGATCTGGAAACGCCAGCATCACGATAGCGAGGATGCAAAGGATCGCGAGGCGGCTGCCCAGCCACCACAGCATTGCGTCGCGCACAATCGGCTGTGCGAGCAGCCGCCGCAGGCGTTCCACGGAATGTTTCTAGATGACCGTGCCCGGCGGAATCACGGCACCCTTGGGGATGATCACGATGCCATCGCGAATGAAATAAAAATCTCCGTCCGCGTTTTGCAGGTTGTCTTCATTCAGGATTTTCACGTTGTCGCCCATGCGCACATTCTTGTCGATGATCGCACGGCGAACATGGCAGTATTTTCCGATGCCAAGGGGGATTGGCTTCGCCATCTTCTCCCAAGGGGCCAGCGGCGCCGGATCGTAGAAATCCGCGCCCATCACAACGCTGTCCTCGATCGTCGAATGATCCGATATGATGGAACGCAGGCCGACCACCGTTTTGCGCATGGTGGCCTTGCCAATCATGGAACCATCCGCAATGACGCAGCGGTCCATGTAGGTTCCCTCAAAGCGCGAGGAGGGCAGAAATCGCGGACGCGTGTAGATCGGTTCCGACGCGTGGGCGAAGCGGAAGGGCGCGTTCTCCTTGATGAAATCCATGTGCGCCTGATAGAAGGCGCTAATGGTTCCAATGTCCTCCCAGTAGCCGCTGAAAACGTGCCCCAGCACCTTGTGTTTCTTGATCGATTCGGGAATGATCTGTTTCCCGAAATCGACATGCTGCGTTTCCATCATCCAATGATGCAGCACGTCGCGGTTGAACAGATACACGCCCATCGACGCGAGGAAGGTGTCGCCGTCCGACTTCAGTCCATATTTTTGCAGGACCTTTTGCGGCGCCTCGAAGCCGGCCTGTTCCTCCGCGTTCTTCGGCTTCTCGCGGAAATCAGACACCAGCCCGTCATCATCCAGCTTCAGCACGCCGAATTGGTTCGCGTTCGCGCGATTCGTCGTGTTCACCGCGATGGAAATGTCGGCCTTGGCCTCGATGTGACGCCGCACCATCTCCGTGTAGTTCATCCGGTAGAGCGCATCACCGGGGAGGATCATGATCATGTCGCAGTCGAAATTGTCCAGCGTCATCCAGTGCTTGCGGACGGCGTCCGCCGTTCCCTGGAACCAACTGGAATCCTCCGCGCGCTGCTCCGCCGCCAGAATGTCCACGAACCCCTGACTGAACTGGTCGAAGGCGTAGGATTGCGAAATGTGGCGGTTCAGCGACGCGGACAAGTACTGCGTCAGCACGAAAATTTTCCGCAGGTTGCTGTTGATGCAGTTGCTGATCGCCACATCAACCAGGCGATACTTCCCGGCCAGCGGAACGGCGGGTTTCGCACGGTACTTCGTTAGCGGAAACAGGCGCGTGCCTGCGCCGCCGCCAAGGATCAGCGTCAGTATCTGACTCATTCGTGTCGAACCCCCGGTTGCTGCGGTCGTCATCATTTGGATCGACCATTCCACGCGTATTTTTTCGGCGCAAGGTTTTGCTTCCCGGTGAAAGGCGAGACTTGCGCATCCCGCGTCCTTGTGGATGGATCGGTCCCAACACGGGAGTCGTCCTCATGAGCACCGAAGAGCGTGTTGCCTATCTGGAACTTTATTGCCGCCGTCTTACGTTCGCTGTCGGCGGAATGTTGATCATCACCGTTGCCGCGCTCCTGTTCGCCGCTAATCGCCGCGCGGATGAGGACGTGGTCCGGGCGCGAGCCTTCATCGTCGCCAGCGCCGACGGCGCGGAACTGGTTCGCATCGGCCAGAGCGAAGTCGGCCCCGGAGCGATCGTGCTGCGCGACGCCAAGGGACGCACCATGGCGCGGCTGGAAGGGACGGCAACGCTTGGCGGTTCCCTCAGCGTGAATGACGCCGACGGGAAGCCACGTCTCATCGCGGGAAATGACGAAGACATGGGCGGCTGTTTCCTTGTCACGAATGCGCATGGGCAGGCCGTCACGCGGATCGGCGATGTGGGGCACGGCGGCAGTGTTGACGTCTATCAGGCGGGCCGCCACGTGGGATTCCTTTGCGTTGATCCCAAGTTGGGAAGCGGCAACCTTACCCTTTACGACGGCGAACGCCGCTTGATGGTGTCCGCCCATGGCGACGACAACGGTCAGGGATTCGTGTGGATGGCCAAGCACTGATGGCACAGGGTGGCTTCACAAACGAGCAGCTTGAACGTTACGCGCGTCATATCATCCTGCCGCAGGTTGGCGGCAGGGGGCAGCGTCGCCTGCTTGATTCGCGCGTCTTCGTCGTCGGCGCCGGCGGCCTTGGCTCGCCGATCCTTCTCTATCTCGCTGCGGCGGGCGTCGGGACCATCGACATCGTTGATGACGACGTCGTTGATCGCAGCAACCTTCAGCGGCAGATCATTCATTCCACTGACGACGTTGGCGAAGCAAAGGTGGAGTCCGCACGCGCCGCGATCATGACTTTGAATCCCGATGTGAAGGTGAACATGCTGCGCCAGCGCATCACGCGCGACAATGCAATGACGTTGCTGCGCGATGCGGCGGTCGTGCTCGATGGAAGCGACAATTTTGCAACACGCTATCTGATCAATGACGCATGTTGGTTCCTGAAGAAGCCACTCGTCAGCGGTGCGATGCATCGTTTTGAGGGGCAGGTGACCGTGTTCCCGATGAACGGTGGCGCGGACTCACCGTGCTATCGCTGCCTCTTCGCAGAGCCGCCGCCTGCGGACCTCGTTCCCACCTGTCAGGAGGCCGGCATCCTTGGCGTCCGTCCCGGTGTCATTGGCAGCCTGCAGGCGACGGAGGCGATCAAGCTGCTGCTCGGCATCGGGCGTCCGCTCGTGGGGCGGCTGCTGGTGTATGATGCGCTGGAAATGTCCTTCAGAACCATCAAGCTGCACCGCGACAAGGGATGCGCGTTGAACGGTGATCATCCCACGATGAAAGAATTGGGCACTTACGATGACGAACGTTGCACATCGAACTTGCCCTCATTCCCCCGCGAGCCAGCCTGACAAATCATGTCCCGATTTTCTTCCGATGCACTCTTTATTGGCGCCCATCCAGACGATGGCGAAATCCTTGCCGGTGGGTTGATGGCGTCGCTTGCGGAGAAGGGTTACCGCGTCATCCTCGCTGACGCAACGCGCGGCGAAATGGGCACGCGCGGCACCATGGAGGAACGCGCCCTGGAAGCCGCCGAAGCCGCGCGGATTCTTGGCGTCGAGCGCACGAACCTTGGCCTTCCCGACGGCGGAATCGGCCGCGACCTGGAGGCCTCCACGCGCGCCGTTGTGAAGGCGATTCGCGAATACCGCCCCCGGCTCCTATTCACGCACACGGGCAACGACCATCATCCTGATCACAACGCCATCCATACGGCCGTATCGAAGGCCTATTTCGTTTCCAACCTTGGAAAATATGACACAGGACAGGAACGTTTCGCCGCCGCGCGATTGATGTTCTTCTGGTCCCATCGCACGAACCTTCCACCGCGCGTGGACTTCGTTGCGGACATCACGCACACTTGGGAAAAGAAGATTGCCGCGCTGAAGGCGCACAAGACACAGGTTGCCGGCGGCATCGCGCAGGGCCCGGAGACATTCCTCACGGGCGATCTCTTCTGGCATCGGCTGCAGGCGCGCTTCGCCTACTTCGGTTCCCTCGTGAGTGTTCGTTACGGCGAACCCTACTTGTCCGACGGCATCCTGCGCATGGATGATCCCTTGAAATTTTCCGGCGTATTGGACGCCTGATTCATGGCAACGCTTCTTGCGATTCGGGGCCCGCTCACCGGCGCGCGCATTGAGTTGAGAGAGGGGGGCACCACCATCGGGCGAGCCCCTGAATGCGCCATCGTGCTCGCTGATTCCACGGTTTCGCGTGAACACGCCTCCATCACGTCGCAGCGCCTCGGCTGGGTGCTTGCCGATCTCGATTCCGCCGCCGGAACCATGCTCAACGGGCGATTGATGAAACAGCCCACCGCCCTTGCGCCAAATGATGAGATTCGCATCGGCCATTCCATTTTTCTCTTCGACACGGAGTTCGACCTCCAGAACGCCGACTTCACGGACAACATCGTCTATCTTTCAGCGCCCCATGAGGACACGCTTGCCATCGCGCCCGTGGCGACGCTGTCGGCGTCCGATGCGCCTCCTTCAGCGGCGATGTTGGATGATCGCGAAAGGCACGGCACGGAGCTGCTCGCGGAAATCGGAGACCTCTTCGATTCCTCCCGTGTTGCCTTTGGCGACGCACTTCGCGCCACCACACAGCGCATGGCGCGCCTGCTGCGCGCCGACGTTGCCCTGCTCATGCTGTACGATCACGGCGCTCAGGCGCTTCGTGCCTCCGCCGCCGTCGCGAAGGAGAATGTGATCGCGGATCGCACGATCCTCCAGAAGGTCTTCAACGAAAACCGGTCGCTTTTGTTGTCGGACAATCCAAGCCTCGCGGAGCATCCCGCGCTTGGTGCGCCGTCATCGCCGCGCGCGCGTTCCGTCGTCGCCGCTCCCATCGTCGTGGAGGATGCAAAGCTCGGCGTCATCTACTTTGAGCGGCAGGAATTGGATGTCTATACGCTGAAGGACCTGCGGCTTGTGCAGTCGCTCGGCAAGTTGCTGGGCGTCTTCATCGAGGCGCGCCAGAAGGCGCAGGCGCTTCAGCAGCGCAACTCCTTCTCCGAAACCGATTCCCCCGTCCTCGGCGTCAGCGCGCGCTTCCGCCGCGTGATGGACATCATCCAGCGCGTCGCCGATTCCCCCGCGACGATGCTGCTGATTGGCGAGACCGGCACCGGCAAGGAAGTCCTCGCGGCGGAGATTCATCGCCTGTCCAGCCGCGGGCGCGACTCCCAGCCATTCGTCCCGGTCAACTGCGCCGCGATTCCCGAATCGCTTTTTGAGGCGGAACTTTTCGGACACGAAAAGGGTGCGTTCACCGGCGCGCACAAGATGCGCCAAGGGTACGTTGAGGCCGCGCAGGGAGGCACGTTGTTCCTCGACGAAATCGGCGAGTTGTCACTCGCGCTCCAGCCGAAACTGCTGCGCTTTCTTCAGGAGCACACCTTCACCCGCGTGGGCGGAAACCGCGTTCATCGCGCGGACGTGCGCGTGATCGCCGCCACGAATCGCAATCTTGCGGAGGACGTTCGCCTGAACAGGTTTCGCGAGGACCTCTACCACCGGCTCACGGTTTTCCCCATCGACGTGCCACCGCTTCGCGAGCGTCGCGAGGACATCCGCATCCTTGCGGACCACTTCATCCGCATCTACAGCAAGGCGCTGCGGAAGGAGGTGCTCGGCATCAGCGACGACGCGATCATCATGCTGGAGAAGTATGAATGGCCCGGCAACGTGCGGGAGCTCGCCAATTGCGTCGAACGAGCGGTGCTTCTGTCCGACGAAAAGGTGCTGCTGTCGCGCCATTTTCTTCTCGCGAAGCCCGGTACCATGCAGTTGCAGCGCCCCGCCATGGCAGTCGCAACCGTTTCGACGGAAGAGGAAACCGCGCCCCGCTGGCGTTCGCTCGCCGACGTTGAAAAGGAGCACATCCTCAGCGTGCTGCGCGGATTCGACAACAATCAGGTGAAGGCGTCGGAGGTGCTTGGAATTCATCGCAACACATTGCGGAAAAAACTTCAGGAATATGGGATGCTGAAGGATCAGGATTGATCAACGTCGCGCGCGCGGCAGCAGCAACTCGGCGCAATAGCCGGTCTCCATTGGCCTCAGTCGGAAGCGCCCTCCGCCCTTTTGCAGGAGTAGCGAGCCCAGCAGATACAGGATTCCGCCGCCATTGCGCAGTCGCATCGGTTGCCCGCCATCCAGCGCACGCAGGTTCGACGGTGTTGCCGCATCCGTGTCGCCGCTTCCATCGTCCTCGATGCGCAGCGCAACGAAATCGACTCCGTCCGCACCGTCCGCCACCACCATGCTGATGGAAACGCGGGACGAAGGGTAGAAGACAAGGTGGTAATCCAGCATCTTCTCGCACAATTTCACGACTGCGGAACCATCGACTGCGATCGATTCCGTCGCCGCCTGATTGTCACAAGCCAGCTCAATCCCGCAGCGCGCCGCAACGCCCTCCGCCGCGTCGCGAACGTTGTTGATCAATTCATCCGTGCCCATGATCTCGATCTGGGGCTTCACCTGTGGCTGAAGAAGCGCGCAGATGTTGGCAAGGTTTCGGATCATCCGGTCCTGCTGTTCCATCGCGGACAACATGTCGTCGAGCGATGAATCCATGGCCTGCCTGACGTCGTTCCAGGACTGACGCCACTGCGCGATCACATACTCAAAATAATCCTGCGACACCTGCTCCGTGAAGTAGTTGCGCGTCGTCCGCCCGGAGGAACCGTCGAGCAGCACCGGGGAGAGATCACCGACGGCGCCCGCCCGCACGAGGCGCGAGACAAGGTTCAACTCCTCATCGCGCGCTGCACACGTGACGCGAAGCACGTATGATTCAAGCAGGGGGATGCCCTGCTGGGAAATCA
>JADZDZ010000174.1 GCA_020850785.1 Candidatus Sumerlaeota bacterium
AGCGCGCGCATTCGGACTACTTCCCGGAGCGATTGTTCAAGACTTGGACGGACAACCTGAAGGAAACGTCGACCGTGATGATGAAGGAACTTCACGAGATGCGCCACGGTCGGCAGCAGAAGAAGTACGACAAACGCTACGTGTGCAGCACCTGCAGTTGCGTCTTCATGGTTCCCCTGGGGCCCGATCAGGTCTGCGACGCGTGCAAGGCGGCGCGAGTTCCCAAGGGGGGCGGGGCCTACGCCCGCAAGGTGGAGCCGCGGGATGAAACCACCGAAGAAACAAAACCGCCGAAGGTTGACCGCAGCGCCGAGACGGGGAAAATGACGACGGACGGCTGACCATCCGTCGTATAGATGTCTATACAGGAATCAGGTCGACTCGAAAACCTTGTCGATCTTCGCGGCCAGCTTCGTGTCCAGCCTGCTCACGCCGTTGAACTTGTGGGTCCAGCAGGCGATCTTTACCTTGCTATAGGTGATGTGGATGTCGGGATGATGGTTGTCCGCCTGCGCGGTTTCCGCAACGCGATTGACGAATTCCATCGCCTCAAGGAAGTCCTTGAATGTGAATAGCTTGACGATCTGCTTGCCCTTGAGCTCCCAGCCGGGAAGGTCAATCAGGGCGTCGGCAAGTTCCGCCTCGTCCATCGCTTTGGTGCCCAAATCCGATGCCACCGTCCGCATCTCCTTAGAGGATAAAATAAAATGCCGCGTTCCCAGAAAGCGGCATGAATTGAGTCACTCATGCGCGAATTTTGCCCAAGGTTGCAAGCGCAACACGCACCTCACGTGTGGAAATTGCGCATGGAGCGCGTTGAGCACGAATGATCCTTCCTGCGGAAATTGATCGCCTTTGGCGGAGGCTGGAAGAGGGAGATGCCGCCGGGATTTTGGCCGCGTTGAATGAACGCGAAGGGGCGCTGTCGCCACCCGCGTTGCTGCTGCGCGGAATAGCGGCAATGGATGCGGGGGCGATGGATGCGGCCTTCAGGGATTTGCAATCGGTGCTGGCCTTGGAGCCTTCCAATCCCGTCGCTCCGCTCTATTTGGCGCTCGTGCATTTTGCGCGCGGGAATGTGGCCGATGCCGCAAGGAATCTTCCCCCGCCGGGCGGCGTTGTCTTCCCACAACATGCGTTCCTTATTCGCTTCATTCGCCTGTTCTGGCCGCTGCGATTCACAAGCTCGCTGGGCTTGCAGTTGTTGGACGAGGATTCCGCAGTGAACGCTGATCCCTTCGCGGCGGAATATGATCGTTGGGTTGCCATGCGCGGTTCCGTGGATGCGGAGCGTCTGGAGTTGCTGGAAAAGGCGGACACCCTTGGTGAATCCGCGAAGGCAATGGGCGAGGCCGTGAAGGGAATCGCGGGGACCGACGGCGGCGGACATCGCTTTGTGCGCAGGCTGGGGGACAAGTACCATGCCCGCGCCATCCGGGAGTACCATGCGGGGCGCAAGGCGATGGCAGCGCTGCTGTTTCGTCGCGCACACGAACTGCGCCCCCTCAATGAGTTGTATGCAACGCATTTTGCATCGCTGAGCATGCTGCAGGGGGATGCGGCGACGGGTGTCGCGGCGTTGACCCCATTCCTACTCCGCGGCGTTTCGGAATTCGACAGAACACGGAAGGCGGAGGCGCTTCCCGCGATGGATACGGTGGTCGCCTACGCCTGGTGCCTGCATGACATGGACCGGCAGGAGGAGGCGCTGCAGGTTCTGTCGCTGATCAGTCCGGAAGGCCCTGAGGACTTGGGCGCCCATTTTCTTGCGGCGGTTTGTTGGCTGCGATTGGGGAACGAGGAAAATTTCCGCGCGGCCATGAACGAGTGCCTGCGGCATTATTTCATCGATGGCTGGGAGCAGATCATCCAGCCTTTCATCCAGCGGGTGAGGAGGTGGTTGGAGGAGTCGGGCAAGGAGGATGAGAAGTAGGTTGGAAAATTGCACGGAATGAGTGCACGACCAAATGCGTTAAATCTGGTTGCCCATTCGGTGTGCTACCGGTGGGCATGGCGGGCGGCATCCCGGCCCTTCCCCGCACTGGATTTTTCCTGATCTTCGCCGCTGAAAAATCTTAACTTCCCTGCACAAGGAACTTTGCCTTGCGTTAAGCTGCGAGGGGTGTGGAATGGTGGATTTAACCGTTTCTATGAAAGCAGACGGAGCCACTGGATTGGCGCAGTGGCGGTGGACGTGTAAAGGCTTGCAAAACGGGACCGCGACGGACCACGGGGTCGGCGGACCTTTGGAGGATTGAGCAGCATGGCGACAGCGATGGAACGGCGTCTTGGCGAGATGCTCGTTAAAGACAAGGTCATCACATCGGAGGAGCTGGAGTCTGCGATCAAGCAGCAGGAAAGCACGCGTCGCAGTCTGGGCCATGTGCTGGTGGAAATGGGCCTGACGTCGGAGTGGGAAATGGCGGCGGCGCTGGGCAAGCAGCTCAACGTGCCTTTCATCACGCTCTCCCACTATGAAATCGACGCGCAGGTGCTGAGCACCATTCCCGTCGATATCGTTCGCAAATACAAGATCGTGCCGGTGGACAAGACGGGGGATACGCTGACCATCGCGCTGTCCGATCCGTCGAACATCTATCTGCTGGATGAGTTGAAGCTCCTCACGAAGAACGAGATCATCCCGGTGATTTCCTTCGAGTCGGACATCGTGGAGGCGATTGCGCGCTACTACACAAGCGCGGATGGCAGCGGCGGGCCGAACATTGACGAGGCGCTGAAGGAAATCAGCGACGGCGACATGAAGGCTGCGGTCAAAGAGGCGCTTGATCTGGATGCGATGGATCTGGAGGCGAGCTTTGACATGGGGGGCGATTCGGAGGGCGAGGCGGAAGTCAATGACGCCCCCGTGATCCAACTGGTGAACATGATCATCAGCGAGGCGATCAAGATGGGCGCCTCCGACATTCACATCGAGCCGTATGAGAAGAAGTTGCGGCTGCGCTATCGCGTGGACGGCGTGTTGAATGAAATGACGAATCCGCCCAAGAAGTTCCAGAATGCGATCATTTCGCGCATCAAGATTTTGTCGGAGCTGGACATCGCGGAAAAACGCCTGCCGCAGGACGGCCGCTTCCGCGTAAAGGTGCAGGGACGGCCGATCGACTTCCGTGTCAGCAGTTGCCCCATCGTTCACGGCGAGAAGGTCGTTATGCGTATCCTCGATCAGGGAAACCTGATGCTCAACCTTGAGGATTTGGGCTTCGAGCCGCACATCAAGGAGAAGTTCGAGAAGTCGATCCTTCAACCCTACGGCATGTGCCTGATCACGGGCCCCACGGGTTCCGGCAAATCAACCACGCTGTATTCGGCGCTCTCCCGCATCAACGATCCGACGAAGAACATCAGCACCATTGAAGACCCCGTTGAATACAACCTTCTTGGCATCAATCAGGTGAATGCGAAGCCCGAAATTGGGTTGGACTTCGCGAAGGGACTGAAGGCGTTCCTGCGTCAGGACCCCGACATCATCATGGTCGGTGAGGTGCGCGACCTTGAAACGGCGGAGATTTCCATCAAGGCGGCGCTGACGGGCCACTTGGTGCTCTCAACAATCCACACGAACGACGCCCCAAGCACGGTGCAGCGGTTGATGAACATGGGCGTGGAGGACTTCCTGATCACGGCGGCCCTCATCATGGTGCAGGCGCAACGTCTGGCGCGCCGCATCTGCAAGAATTGTCGGCAGGAATATATTCCGGAACTGGCGGAGACGCGCCTTCTGGAAATGGCGGATGAGGACCGGACGCCCGACCTGCGGTTCTACCATGGTCGCGGCTGCGATATTTGCCGCCAGAGTGGTTACAAGGGGCGTACGGGCCTCTATGAAGTGATGATCGTGACGGATTCGTTGCGCGATGGGATCATGGCGCATCTTCCCACGAATCAGTTGAAAAAGCTGGCCATTGAAAGCGGCATGGAATCGATGCGCGCGGCGGCGATCCGCAAGGTGATCCAAGGCGCCACGACAGTGGCCCAGACGGTGGAATTGACGGTTGCCGACTAAAAAACGGCCAAGGATTGATTGCGGCGGGGGGATGACGGGAATTAGGTGGAGACGAAAATGAATCAGGAGCAGGTGTAATCATGCCGATCTTCCAGTATGTTGCCCGCGGGGCCGACGGCAAGACCGTCAACGGAACCGCCGAGGCACCCGATCAGGGATCGATCATGAGGATGCTTCGTGAGAAGGGGTTGACAGCGACCCAGATCACGGCTTCCACGGCGAAGGTGGCTGCGCCACGCAAGCGGCGCGGCAAGGGCGGACGCGTTCGGCTGGATGACATGGTGGTCTTTTCGCAGCAGATGGCTGTGATGATCCGCGCCGGTCTCCCCTTGATTGAAGTGCTTGATATTCTGGCCGAGCAGACGGAGCGCCGTTCGCTGGCGAACGTGGTGCGGCAGATCGAGAAGGACGTGGAGGCTGGCGCGTCGTTGACGGAGGCGATGGGCAAGTACCCAACGATCTTCGGGCAGTTCTACCTGTCGATGGTGCGCGCCGGCGAGGCTTCCGGTATGTTGGACACGATCCTTGACCAGGTGGCGACGTACCTTGAACGCATCGCGTCGCTGCAGCGCAAGATCAAGTCCGCGATCATGTACCCCTCCACGGTGACGGTGATCGCCATCGGCATCACGATCTTCCTGCTGCTGAAGGTTGTGCCCGTGTTCCAGTCGATCTTCGACAGCTTGGGTGGCGATTTGCCACTGCCCACAAAGATCACGATCTTCCTTTCCAACGTGATCCAGCACTACTGGTGGCTGGTGCTGATTTGCCTCGTCGTTTTCATTATCATGATTTCGCAGTGGCGCAAAACGAAGAACGGGCGCTTCGCCATGGACAAGATGGCGCTGAAGGTTCCGATCTTCGGGCAGTTGCTCCTGAAATCCGCCGTGGCGAAGTTCTGCCGAACGCTTGGCACGTTGATTCGATCGGGCGTGAACATCCTTTACGCCCTTGAAATCACCGCGAAAACCGCCGGAAATGCGGTGATCGAAAGCGCCGTGCTGAAGACCCGCGCCAGCATTCAGGCGGGCGAATCGCTGACGAAGCCGTTGATCGAAGCCGACGTGTTCCCGCCCATGGTGACCCGCATGATTGACGTTGGCGAGCGCACCGGCGCGCTGGAAGGAATGCTGGTGAAGATCGCCGATTTCTACGAGGATCAGGTGAACGCGATGGTGGCGGGCCTGACGTCCCTGATTGAGCCGCTCCTGATCGTGTTCCTTGGCTTGATCGTCGGCTTCATCGTGATTTCGATGTTCCTTCCGATGTTCAAGATGATCGAACTGGTGTCGAAGTAAACCAAAGCGAGTTTGACGAGAGATGATTGATCCGAACCTGGAACGGCGATTCGCCGAATGCACCGAACTGGTTGATGCGTGGAAGCTCTTCATTGAGCTTGTGAATCGCGCGGTGAAGCCGCCGAAGACAACCAATCCCCAGTTGGAGCAGCAGTTCCTCAACACGAAGGCGCGCATTGCCATCCTGCATGATTCGTTCGTGGAATCGTTGAAGCACGACAAGCAGATCGGCGCGAACATGCTGGACATCGTCAATCGCGCGATCACGCTGCGGCTGCTGTCGAAGATCGGCGAGCCGGAGGCGAAGAAGTTCGAGCAGGAATGGCATGAGGTCTTCATGCTGCTGAATGGAACCGTCAGCGACCTGAATGAGGAACGCGCGAAGATCGCCACGGTGAACGAATTCGCGCACAACATGGGGAAGGCAAAAACTGCGGGCCTGCTCCACGCGAAGGCGTTCCTGACGTCGATCTGGTTCAAGATCATCGTCTTCGTCGTTGTCGCGATCTTCGTGGTTTGGGGCGGCCCCGCGATGGGACTCTACCAGTGGGACAGCCTGCGCCGCGTAAGCTGGATGCGCCCCATCGTGAAGACCTATCTGGACGTGGGTCGCAACAGCTTCGGGTTCAATTTCGCCTACTATGATATGGAATCGGTGATGAAGATCATGCGGGATGCCGCCGTGCCCGGCACGCAGGGGGCGGAAGTCCGCACGGACAAGAGCCCCATGGATCCCACGATTCCGAACATGCTGTCGCAAATGAGGCTGTACGGCCCCGACCAGCGGGAGTTGCAGACGGAGCAGGACCTGCTGATGGGCGCGAAGAACTACGAGTACATTCGCTACAACTCCGACGGCAGTGCCAATCAGGCCTTTGCAGCAATCCTGTACCTCGACAAGCCAAAGAATGCCGATGCGTTCATGGCGCTTTACCGCCAGTACAGCAGCCAGTTGCCGGACACCTATCAGGTGGTGCAGAAGGTGAACGTGATCATCATCCTGTATTCGTCCAACAAGCAGTATCTGGATGACGTGAAGCAGAAGCGCGTCGATCAACTGAAGCCGTAATCGATGGCGGCGGAGTTCGCCATGGCGTGCCGCGATGAACAATCGTGCAGGGAGTGGCTGCGGCTGGTGGGTTGCGCGCTGGATCGCGGAACGCTCGGCGGGGCGTTGGCAAATGTTGAGCATCCTGCGGAGCTTCTGGAAGCGGCGGATGAGGAACTCGCGGCGCGCTTCCATTTCACTCCGCGAAACCTTCAGCAATTTCGCAGACAGCCGAACGCCGATCTGGTCGATCGTCAGCTTCGCGCGATGGAAAAGCACGGCATCAGCCTTGTGGCGGTGAGCGATCGCGCGTTTCCCCGCAACCTGTTTCGCGTGCGGGTGCCTCCCCCTGCGATCTTCATGCGGGGAACGATTGAGGACGTTGATGCGCTGGCGGTTGGCATCGTGGGGCCGCGCATGGCGACGACCTACGGACTTTCCGTCACTAAGGCGTTCGCGCGGGATTTCGCCCAGACCATGACGGTGGTGAGCGGCGCCGCGATGGGCGTGGACAGCACCGCACACGAGGCCGTGATGAATGCGGGCGGCCGCACGCTGGCGGTGCTGGGTTGCGGCCTTGATGTGAACTACCCTGCCGGCAATGAAAAGCTTCGCGAGCGCATCGCGCGCGAAGGCGGCGCGCTGATTTCAACCTATCCGCCGGGAACGCAACCGCTGCGGGGGAACTTTCCCGCGCGTAATGAGATTCTGGCGGGGCTGAGCCTTGCCGTGGTGGTCGTGGAGGCTTCTGCGACGAGCGGTGCGCTGGTGACGGCGCGCGCTGCCGGTGAGGAGGGACGCCCGGTGTATGCGGTGCCCGGTGATATCACGCGGAAGAACAGCGCCGGCAGCAACGCACTGCTGCGCGACGGGGCCATCGCTTGCGCCAGCGCCGGTGATGTGCTGGCGGACTTGGAACCGATGCTGACAGGCGAGATGGAAAGCCTTCGCGAACGACGCGGCAACGGAGCGCATACCGAACGCACCGCGCACGTGGCGGCCGCGCAGGCACCCGCAACCAGCAACACGCCCCAGGAGGCGCTGCTGTTGTCGGCCATCCAGCAGTCACCGATGTCACACGATGATTTGATGGCGCAGTTCGTGCCCTCGCGCCTGAGCGTTGGCGACCTTTCCACGGCGCTGTTGATGCTCGAAATGAAGGGCCGGATCGAACAACTTCCCGGACGAATTTACAGCCCAAAGCTATGACAAAACCTTTCGTACTGATCTCCTCACCAATCGCAATTGCACATCCCGAACCGTATGTGTCGGCGCTGCGGCGCGCGGGCTTTGACGTGGTGCTTCACATGCCACCCGGTCAGTGCCTGGATGAAGCGGAGGTGATGCACTTCTCACCGAACATCCTGGCGATTGTTTGCGGTGATGATTCGGTGACGCGACGCGTGATCGACGCAAACCCGCACCTGAAAACAATCTGCAAGTGGGGCGTGGGAATTGATTCCATCGATTGGGCCTATTGTGCGGAGCGCGGCATCAGCGTTCGCAACGTGCAGGGGGTTCACAGCCAGTCGATGGCAGAGGCGGCCTGCGGATATACGCTGATGTTGTACAAGAAGCTTGGTGCGGTGGATCGCATGGTGCGCGAAGGGCGTTGGGAAAAGGTGGTGTCGCACCGCTTCGAAGGATCGACCATCGGCCTTGTGGGCCTTGGAAACATTGGCTGGCGCACGGCAAGGATGATGAGCGGCTGGCCCGTGAAGTTGCTCGCCTACGACCCGCGACCGGAAGCGATGCCGAATTTTTCCGGCGAACGCGTGACGCGCGACGAGCTTTTCTCGCGATCGGATTGCATCGTGATCATGGCTCCGCCGCCGACGGAACGCGTGCGCGTGCATGGCGCCGGATTGGAACCGGAACTGGACAAGGTGATGCACCTGCTGAAGCCCGGCGCTCTCTATGTGAATGTTTCGCGTGGTGCGTTGTCACCGGCCAAGGCGCTCGAAGAATGTCTGGAACGCGGCCTGATCGCGGCGGCGGCGTTGGATGTGTATGAAGTGGAACCGCTTCCGAAGAATTCCCGCCTGCGCGGGGAATTCGCGGACCGCGTGGTCTTCGGCGCGCACACGGCCTACAATTGTCCGGGGATTTCCGAGAAGGTCACGCGCCTGACGTTTGAAAATCTCTTCGAGGAATTGGGATGCCCATTGCCATAGTTACCGGCGCCACCGGCGGAATCGGAACGGCCATTTGTCGCACCCTGAAAGGGCGCGGCTACAGCGTGATTGGCATCGATCGCAGCAGCGGCAGTTGCGAAGCCGACGAGCTTCTTCTTTGTGACCTGCGCGAAATCCATCGTTCCTCCACTGCAGCGGAGGATTTGCGGGCGCGCATTCGTCCCCATACGAAGGGAAGCCTGAACCTGCTGGTCAACAACGCGGCGTATCAGGTTGTAAAAAGGGTGGATGATCTGTCGCGCGAGGATTGGGATGACACCATGTCGGTGAATTTTTCCGCGCCGTTCTTTCTCGCGCAGTTGTTCCTTCCCGAATTGGAAGCAGCGCGCGGCAGCGTCGTGAACATTGGAAGCATCCACGCAAATCTGACGAAGCCGCATTTCGTGGCCTACGCAACCAGCAAGGGCGCGATGGTGACGATGACGCGGGCGCTGGCGGTGGAACTGGGGCCTCGCGGAGTCCGCGCAAACGCGATCCTTCCGGCGGCAACGGACACGGCGATGCTGCGCGCGGGATTCGAAGGAAACGAAGCGGCATATCGTGCGCTGAAGGATTTCCATCCGCTGAAGCGCATCGGCACGCCCGATGAAATTGCGGAATTGGTCGCCTTCCTCGCATCGGACAAGAGTACCTTCATCAACGGAAGCGCGTTCGGTATCGACGGCGGAATCGGTGCGGTTCTGCACGATCCCTGATGAATGCTAACGCTGTTTCAACTTCAGGAGAAACTTGAGCAGCGGGGCAAGAAGCGACGCGGGAAGAAACGACAACGCCGCCATCACAAGCGCCTTTGGTGGCGCATGCATCGTGAGGACGCTTCGATACAGGTCGCGACGAAATGGCGCGCGGGAATGGAACAATGAATCGCGCGCCGAATTGTAGTAGGAAATCGCGGCGTACTTCCTCTTTTGCGATTCAGTGAGGTAGTCGGAACGCAGCAATCGGCGGCGCAGCTCGCGGTCGCGATTTCGCTTCTGATCCAGCTTGATCGTGGACAACGAATCGCCTTCGGCGTTCACCCGGTAGCGAACAAGGGCCCTGCAAATGCGCCGCGTTTCAAAATTCGCAACCAGCCTGATCCAGTACTCCGTGTCCTCGCCGGTGGTGAGCCTGCGGCTGGCAATCATGCCGCCAACCTTCTGAAAGCATTCCCGCCGCATCATCACGGATGACGTAACCAACGACTGCTGGAGCGCCTGATCGATGGTGACAACGCTTGTGCCGAAGCGCCAGAGCAACTGGTTCCAAAGTCGCGCGCGCTCTTCATCGCCAAAGACATCGTACCACGTGCACACAACCGCCACACCCGGCGAGGAATCAAACACGCGCAACTGTTCCTCCAGTTTTGTCGGCAACCACAAGTCATCCGCGTCGAGAAATGCAATATACTCGCCCTTCGCACGCCTCATCGCCGCGTGGCGGGCCGCGGCGGCGAGGCCCGTGTTGCGCGGGAAACAAATGAGGCGAATGCGCGGATCACGCGCGATAGCACGACGGATGACCTCCCGCGTTTCATCGCGCGAACCATCATCCACGATGATCCATTCCCAGTTGCGATGGGTCTGCGCCTGAACGGATGCGATGGTTTCATCCATGAATCGCTCCGCGTTGAAAGCGGCGGTGATGATGGAAACGAGCGGCGGCGTCATGTGGCGAGCCTGTCGCGCAATGCGGGAATAAACGACGGCGTCAGTGTATGCACGCGGCCACCGTCGCGCTCAATTTCCGCGATCTGCGATGCAACGATTGCGCAATGGCGGTCGTAGTAATCGACGTAATTCCGTTTGGCGAAAAACGCGGGATGTGCCGCCTTGATGGCCTGCATCTTGTCCGTCAACTGTGACGCGGGATCGTGTTTCCAGAAGTAGGTCTCTCCCGGTTCGCGTCCATCGGCGCCAATGATGTGAACTTCCTTCGCGAGCGTTCGCGCCAGTGGTAGCATGAACATCGTCATGATGTTTGCCGTTTGGGGAACGGACCACGCCTCGTCGAATGATCGCGCCCGCACATCCAATCGCAACTGCGGAAGCGCCACGCGGCTGGGTTCCATCATCACATGGTGCGGAACCAGATGGTGATACGTCGCGAGGGTCATGAACAGAAAACGCTGCCGTTGTGCCGCAGCGGCAAGATCGACGCGAAACTTTTCCGCATATATTCCCGGACCAAAGTGAAAGATCGGATCACTCGCGACGACAAAATCCGGCGCGGCGTGCTTCATCAGGGCCTCGTTGGACACCACCGTGTTGCAGCCAATCACGTAACCATCGCTGAAATCAAACTCCGCAAAGCGCGACAGTGATGGTCCCGTGCATAACAAATAGACCTTCTTCTTTTTCGGGAGCGACTTTCGAAATTCCTCGAAATGCCGACGTGAATTTTTCGAAGCTGTCGCCCGACCACGGTCGTGAAACTTCGCGAGCCAGAAAGTTTCCATTTCCACGTCGCCGGGATCCAGCGGCGCCCCGTTGGGGAGGAAGCGCGCGGTGCCGCCTCCCGGTATTTTCTCCGCAGCTTCCGTGAGCACCACGCCGCGATGGCGCAATGCCAGCGCGACCGCACTGCGATTTCCTCCCTCTGCTGCGACGAAACGGAATTCGCTGGAACAGCGCGCGCTGTAGTCCGCGAGGTACCATGGCGTTTTCACCGGAGGCTGCAAACCGGGCGCGTGGGGAATCGTGATTTCGCAATCGCGCGGAAAATGAAACTTCAATCGCGCCACGAAATCATCCAGCCGCTTCTGGGTGCCCACCGGCGGCCACAGTATGACGTCGCGCCGCGCGAATGGCGCGCGCAGGCCTCCGTACATTCCGTACATGACGCGGCGGAGTCCCAGTGGCAGTTGCATGGCGGTGATGCTTTGCGCTGCCGGGCACGAGCGTCAACAACGGGCGACAGGGAGTTGACGCCGCGATTCCCCGACGGCGAAATGGGGCGAATGGCGACCGCAAAAAATCCACCGACGATCCTGTTCATGGGGCGCATCTTTGAGGTGCCCTGGGGAGGCGTGCGCGAATTGGCGGATGGCCTGCTGCGCAGCGCGGCGCCGATTTGCGAGGCAGAGGGGCGGCGCATTCAGGTTTTGGTGTCACGCCGCGGAACCTGCCCCGTGAAATCACCGGCGATTCGCGAGGTCGTCCTGCCGGCGCTGGCATGGAATCGTGCCTTGTGGGATCACGTCACAGTCTCGAACCACGCGAATGCCCAACGCCACGCGGTGCTGTTCAACGTGAAGCTGGTGCTGCCGGAACGGTTGCGAATCCCCGGCTTCACGGCCATTCACGACCTGATGTATTTTCCGCAGCCCGCGAAGTACGACTGGCGTGAGTACCTGCTGGCAGACACGCTGTACATGCGGTGGGGTGTGCGGCGAACGGTGCGGCGCGCACCATACACGCTTGTGGCCTCGGAGGCGACGGCGCGCGATGCCCGTGAATTGTTTCCCGAAGTTTCGCCGGACCGGTTTGTGACCATTCACTACGGCGTTGATCAGGAAAGATGGCGGGTGCGCGATTCCGCTGCGTGGAGCGAGGTGGAGCGCATCGGAGTGCGGCCCCCTTTTGTCTTCCACAGTGGCGGCTTGTCCCGCCGGAAGAACGTGACGGTGCTTGCGATTGCATTTCGCGAATTCCTGAAGCGTCATCCCGGATACCAGCTTGTCATCACTGGCGGAGCAAAACCCACAACTCATGATGGCGAATTGCGCCGCTCCCTGAATATGATCGCGCCGGGCAGGGTCATTCGCACGGGGGAAGTGAGCCCCGCCGCGCTGGCGGCGCTCTACCAACGCGCCGCGTTTTTCGTTTTTCCATCGTTGTACGAAGGCTTCGGATTTCCTCCGCTGGAAGCGCAGGCGGCGGGCTGCCCGGTGATCTGCTCCAATGCCACGTCGCTGCCGGAAGTTGTTGGCGATTCGGCGCTGATGTTTGACCCGAAGGCGCCGGCGGAACTGCTGCGACACATGGAATCCCTGACGAATGAGCGCGTTCGCGCGGGCTTGGTTGCGAAGGGGGAGGAAAACGTTCGGCGCTTCTCCTGGGAAACCACGGCGCGCCAGTGGCTGGCGCTGGCGGATCGTGTTTTTGCGGCCAAAAACGCGGGCCGTTGATCCTTGACGACACATCCGCGCGGCCCGACATTGGATGGGCTGGTTTCATGGATTGGTCCACGCGGGACGTGCGACTTTCCATTCACACAACGAAGGAATCGACGAATGAAATTGACGAAGTTGTTTTCGATGATGGTGATGCTTGCCATCGCGTGCGCGTTGTTTACGACGAAGGCAAGTGCGGCGCTGGACGAGGGTCCGCAGTTGGATGACACGAAGGATTACTACGCCCTGATCGTGACGAATCAGGGCAACATTCGCGTGAAGCTGAAGACGGATCTTGCACCGATCGCGGTGCGCAACTTCGTCAACCTCGCGGAAGGGACGCGCGAATTCAAGGACACCAAGGGGAACACAGCGAAGCGCCCCTAATACAACGGCATCATCTTCCACCGTGTCGGGCCGAACTTCATGATTCAGGGCGGCGACCCGACCGGCACGGGTTCCGGCGGCCCCGGCTACTCCATCAAGGATGAGTACAATGCGAAGCATGTTTATGACAAGGGTGGCTACCTTGCCATGGCGCGCACCGGTGCGCCGAATTCCGGCGGCTCGCAGTTCTTCGTGACCGAAGGCCCCACCCCCTTCCTTTCCGGCCAGTACACGCAGTTCGGCGAAGTGATCGGCAGCGAGGACATCGACGTCGTGAAGAAGATCGCGCGCGTGCCCTTGGCGGCACGCAACCCCGACGGAACGGGCAAGCCCGCGAAGGATGTCGTGATCGAACGCATCAACGTGATTCGCGTCGCGAAGGGCACGGCGGCGGACAAAGTGGATTTCAACGCGGCTCCTGCGGCAGCGCCCAAGGCCGAGGAGAAAAAAGCAGAAGAGAAAAAGGCCGAGGCACCCAAGGCCGAGGAAAAGAAGGCTGACGAAGCGAAGACCGAAGACAAGAAGGACAGCAAATGATGCCCACGCCGCCGCGCAACAGGTTCGGATTTGTCCTCACGCTGCTCTGCGCGGCGGCGATGTTGTTCTTCACCCGCATCGTCCCGGCGCAGGCTTTCGACAAGGGACCTGAGCTGGACAAGGACAAGGATTACTACGCGCTGATCGAAACAACGGAAGGTTCCGCGACAGTGAAGCTGTACGCGGACAAGGCGCCGATCACCGTGCGGAATTTTGTGAACCTCGCGGAGGGAACTGCCGAAAGTCAGGACCCCAAATCCGGCGGCGTGGTGAAGCGCCCCTTCTACAACGACGCGCCCATCTTCCGCGTTATTCCCGGTCAGTTCATCATGACCGGCCGCGCGAGCGAAACCCAGGAAGGCCCCGGCTACACGATCCCCGACGAGCTGGACAAGGATGTCACCTTCAGCAAGCCGGGCATTTTGGCGATGGCAAACAAGGGCCCCGAAACCGGCGGATCGCAATTCTTCATCACCGCCAAAGTAATGACGTCGCTGAACGGAAAACATGCGATCTTCGGCGAAGTGCTGGAGCACACGGACGGCCTTGATGTGGTGACAAAGATTTCCGAGCTGCCGCGCGATGCGCGCGAGAAGCCCGTAAAGCCCGTGAAGATTTCAAAAGTGACGATCTTCAAGCTGGAAAAGGGACTGGATGCGAAGGCGGCGGCGGAAAAAATTCCCGGCACCACCTACGTAAGCCCCACGCCCGCCGGCGAAGCAGACAAGAAACAAAAGCAGGAAACGAAATAACAACGTGATGGTTCAGGTTTCATGAAGAAGAGAAGCATCATCCCCGCGACGCTGATCGCGGGATTGTTTATCCTCAGCGCCGGACATCGCGCGCAGGCCGACGCGATTGTGACAATGCAGGGACGACGCATCGAAGGACGCATCATCGTGGAGGATGCGGATTCGCTGCAGATCGAAAGCCCGCGCTATGGCCAATTGAGATTCTTCAAGCGAAACCTGAAATCGGTGGAACGCGGCGAGCCTGTCGCGGCGACGCCACAAGCCCCTGCCACCGAGGCCGCAGCCTCGACACCGGCGGATGATTCACCCTTCGGCGGATTCGGCGCAGCGCCCGCTGCTCCCGCGCCGCCACCACCGAGTGATGCGAATCCCTTTGCTTCGGGTGCGCCCATCGCACCTGCGGCCCCCGCTCCTGTTGCCAATGATCCCTTTGGCGCACCCCCCGCACCGCCACCACCTCCCCCTCCGATGGGCGCCCCGGGACGAGCAGCCTTCGCAGGCTATGGCGTTCCCGTGGGGAGCGCACCCGCCCCGGCGAACAATTCGCCCTTTGGCGCTCCCGTCGGCGCGCCGACTGCGGACAGCTTTGCCACGGCACCCGCAAGCGCGGCCCCTGCCGATCCCTTCGGAGCCCCGGCTGAAGAAGTCACCGCAGCGCCCGTGGCTCCGATTGCAGACACTGCCGCCGCCCCGCCCTCGGCATCGATGAATGTTGATGACATTGCTGGTTACGGAAGCAGCACTGCGGTTGCCGCCACAAAGAACGAATCCGCTGCCGGTGAAGCAGCGTCGCCCACGGAGACCCCTGCAGGTCCCCCCGTCGTCAAGATGGGTTTCGATGGCGTGATCCATGGCATTTCCGAGAAGACGCCCGTCGAGGCACGCAGCAGCGAATCGGAAAAATGGACGCCGACACAGCAGGACATCCAATTCCGCGCTGGTCAGGAGCTTCGCACGGGAACAACGAAATCCGTGCGCGCGATTTTCCGCGGGAAGAAGGATGATCTGCGCATCGCGGACCAATCCACCCTAGTCGTCGAAAAACTTTCGGCGGACCTCGACCAAGTGACGCTGAACGTTTCTCGCGGTTGCGTGTGGGGGGAGATCGATCCGCGCAAGGCGGCGGATGCGTACATCGTGCGCACGCCGGAATTGACCGCCACGATTCACGGAACGCGCTTCGCCATTGATCGCATTCAGGGCGCCACGCGCGTGACGGCGCTGGCGGGTTCCATCAACGTTCGCGCGGACCTGACGAGTGTGAATGCCACCGTGAATCAGGGCCAATCGGCCGTTGTGAATTCGCTCGGCCAGATTCTTGAAATCGCCCCTGCGGATGATGCGACGCTGGGCCGCTGGGACGCTTGGGATGGATCGAGCGAACCACAGACGAGCGCGCTGACGAAAGTGATCGCACAGGATAACGAAAAGCGCGATGCGGACATGCGCGATTTTGAAAAAAACATGAAGGGCGCGGACTATCAGGCGAAGCTGGCGCAGTATGCGCACGCCTTCGAGAAGTTCGCCTCCGACACGCACCAGATTCCCAAGGACCAAAATGGTTGGAGCGCCCTGCGCTATGACACCGGCCTTCAGGGCTGGCAGGGACCATACGTTGAAGGGCCGATTCCTCCGGTTGATCCCTGGCGGCGCGCGTTGATCTACAAGGAAGTGAAGAGCCCTACAGGGCGCGTGCTGGGGCGTGTCTACAGCCTTTGGCAGGATGGCCGCGACCAAGGGGGGGAGAATCCCTCCGTGGACAAGGTTGCAATGGTCATGTACTACAATCTTGATGCGTTCAAGGATGACCCGAACGTGAATCCCCCGCAGAAATAGGGGCGGATTCCTAAAGTTTTTTTAACAATCCCCCACTGGCATTTCCTTGCCTGCGACTCACGGCCGTGCAACATTCGGCGCTGACTGAATGACGCCATGAACACTCGCAAATCCACCCGCTCAAACCGTGGTCGCACGGGGGTTCTGATCGCCCTCCCAGCGACGGTTGCCCTGCTGGTTGCGATGGGCTTCATGTCTGCCAAGGCAAATCAGATTCAGCCGGCAGCGCCCGCGTCACCGCCCGTAATGTATGTGGATTTGCAATTGGACGATTGGCAGGATCAATTGCTGGCCGACGCCGCAAGCCACGACCCGAAGACGTCCAAAGCCCATACGCTGGAACGCGGCGAAGAAATCACAGTCATTACATCGTCAAGTTCGGATTCGCACACCCTGACGGAAACCGTTGAGGGAACGAACGACAAAATGCCGCCACCCGCCGAGCCGACGACGCTGCGGAATTGGGCGCCCACAAACGAGGAAGCAGAACAGCTTGATCAAATTCGCAATGAGGTCGCCGAGGATCGCAAGGAACTGAACCAGCGCGCGACGAAGGTGCGCGAAGCCAACGTTCGCATGGATGTGGACAGCGCCTGGAAGGACTTCCAGTTGAACAGCGATGGGGGCCTTGAAGGGGCGATCCGTCTTCTCAACGTGGACAAGTTTACGCCGGAGAAGGTGCAGCCGATTCTGGACAAGTACGGAATCACCTTCGAGCGGCGGCACACGAAGCCGAGCGCAGGGCGCGGTTTCCTGAACGCGGCCTCCACCGATCGCGGCACGTTCCGCGACGTGAGCACGGAGGGCTATTACGAGGTTTTGGTGCTTAGCGGCCGCGCCGTCGCCTACATGGCCACGCTGGAAACAGAGGCCCTGAATCGCCGGAACTATGATCCTGCAACCACGCGCATTCGCAAGATCACCTTCGGCATTGTTGACAACGGCCGTGGGGAATTGGACCTTGGTGTCACCGACCTGCAGGTTGAGCAAATTCGTTAGTGTTTGTGCGGCGATTTCTGTTTAGCCGGTCGGCGCGGGGCGACAATCCTTGGATTTTGGCGGGCTCGCCGGCCGTTGCACAAGCCGGTCAATCCACGCGAACGATGTGGAGACAATGAACACGGAAACAGGACTTCCCGGCGATCAGCCTCCTGCGGGTGAAACTTCACCGACGCGTTCGCACCACCGTTCCTCGTCATCGGGCGAAATGCCAAAGACCATTGGCAAGTACCGCGTGGTGCGATTGCTGGGCCGCGGCGGCATGGGCATGGTCTACGAAGGGCGCGACGAGGCTCTGGAACGCTCCGTCGCGATCAAGCTGATCACGCCGGAACTGTGCCTTTATCCCGAAGTGTATGATCGCTTCCGCACGGAAGCGCGCGCGGCGGCGCGCCTGAATCATCCGAACATTGTGAACGTGTATGAATTCGGCGACGATGTGGCGGAACCCTATCTGGTCATGGAGTTTGTTGAAGGCCAGGATTTGTCATCGCTGATCAAGCAGAAGGGTCCGCTGCAAGCGGCGGAGGTCGTTGGAATCGTTCGCCAGTGCGCGCTCGCGCTGTCGAAGGCGACGATTGCCAACCTCGTCCATCGCGACATCAAGCCATCCAACCTGCTCCTCACAAAGGATGGCGTGGTGAAGGTGATGGACTTTGGATTGTCGAAGCTGCTCGACAGCGGAACCAGTCTGACCAACAGCGGCGCGATGATGGGAACGCCGGACTACATGTCTCCGGAGCAGGCAAAAGGGGAGAAGCTCGACGTCCGAACGGACATTTATTCGCTCGGCTGCACGATGTACGCGCTGCTGGCGGGGAAGAAGCCCTTCCATTCGGAATCACTGCCGGGAATGATTCACCAGCACATCAATAGTGCGCTGCCGATTCCAGCGGCTTGGCGGACATTCTATCAGGGGCGCCTTGTGGCGCTGATGGAAAAGATGTGTGCAAAGAAGCGCGAAAATCGTCCGCAAACATGGGACGAAATCGTGCGCGAACTTGATTCAATGACGGCCGCCGGAAGCAAGCCGGTCGCTGAAAGTGGAAAGAGCAACCGCTGGCCTTCCGGCATGATCATCGGGATTGTGGCGGGATTGCTGCTCGCCCTCGTGATCGGTGGGTCGATGACGTTTAAGCATCTTCGCAATCGTCGCGGGCAGCGTGAGAACGCTGCGGCACTGCAGCCCGTGAAGCAGGCGATGGAAAACGACCAGTCTCCCGCCACCGTGGTGCTGCAAAGCAATGATCCGGCGCCAAGGGAACAATCCTTCGTGCTGCCCACGCCCGTTCAGACATCAAGGGAAGAGGAGCCACGACAGCGGCCACCGGCGGAGAACAACGAAGCCGCAGAGGACCGCCCCCCATCGCCTGAGGAAGAGCTCGACATGGAGGAAGACAGGCCGTTGCGCCGCGAAGGCGAGCGCCCGCCCCCCATGACCGCGCAGCAGATGCAGGATCACAGGGATGCGCGCGTGAGAGCCATCGCGTTCGCAAGCAAAGGGGATTTCGGGCCCTTCCGGAGCCTGCTAACCGATGAAATGGATCAGGAAGGCAATCCGCCGGCGCCACGGCCCGTTCAGCGCGTGTATGAGGGAATCCTGACGATTCTGGATGGCACCGACAAGATTGACGCGATGATAAAACAGCAGTTGAACAACCCCAACGCGACGGCGGCGGAGCGCATCGCCCAGACGCATCGCATGATCGCAACCGAAGGCGCGAAAATGAGTGATGAGCAGGCATGGCACACGTTGCTGTACCTGCATCGGCTGCGCGATTCCGGCGTTTCAAAGGCATTCCGTGAACTTGCGAAGAATCGTCCCAACTTTGGCCAGACGCGCGCGCACAAGTTG
>JADZDZ010000175.1 GCA_020850785.1 Candidatus Sumerlaeota bacterium
AGCTGGCGTCGCTGGGCGCGGAGATCGTCGATGTGTCGATGCCGCACCTGAAGTATTCGATTTCCTGCTACTATTTGGTGGCGACGGCGGAGTGTTCGAGCAACCTGGCGCGCTATGATGGCGCGCAGTATGGCTATCGCGCGGAAGGGACGAAGAACATCGTGGAGATGTTCAGCCGGTCGCGCGCGGAGGGCTTCGGCGCGGAGGTCAAGCGTCGCATCATGATGGGCACGCACGCGCTGTCGGCGGGTTACTACGATGCGTATTATTCGAAGGCGCTGAAGATTCGCACGCTGCTGAAGCGCGATTACGATGAGGCGCTGAAGAAGGCGGACCTGATTGTGGCGCCGACAAGTCCGATCCCCGCATTCCGCGCGGGCGCGAAGGCTGATCCGATGTCGATGTACCTGTGCGACATTTTCACGCTGTCGCTGAATTTGGCGGGGTACTGTGGCATCAGCATTCCCGCAGGCTTCACGGCCGGCGAGGGGCTCCCCGTCGGAGTGCAGCTTTTCGCGGGGGCGTTCGAGGAAGTGAAGCTGCTGCAGGCGTCCTATGCGCTGGAGCAGGCGCTCGGCGTCGTCGGGAGCAGGCTACCGGCCGTGGTCGGTTGACGGGCCGTAAAGTTCGATGGAATATTTGTGGTGAAGCTTCGGAGCAATTGCCCGAAGCCGCGCGCCTTCCGGCATTCGCTTGTTGAACAGCGATGACTGCAAAACAAATGATGGCGCGTAGATGACCGGGCCGGCGGTGTCCTCCGTGTATTCCGCGATTTTTTCGAAGGGAATCGCGTCGGTGGCACCCCAGAGCGAAACGGTGGGTGGGTCTTCCAGAAACGATTTTGTGTTCAGCGTTGGGCTCGCACCCGGCGCGGTGAGCGTGATCGAGGTCGCCGCGTTGGAAAGTACGACGGGTTGATTGAGCACCAATTTCTGCGGACCCATGAAGGGGCGCGTGAGGTCCGTTTCCTTCAGCGTTCCGAGGAGGACTGTTTTTTCGCCGGGTGTTGGAACGTTTTCTGAAGCTTCGCGGCCATCCGAAGATTGCGCGGGCGGGACGCCTGCGCCACCCAAGGAGGGCGCCATAATCTCAACATGGTCACGTCCCTTTTCGAAATGCCCCAGTTGCACGGCGATGGAGGCGTGGCGCGGCCATCCATCAGAGTCTGCGTTCAGGTAGAGATGCGTGATGGTGGCGCCTGCGGGAATGGCGATGGGGAGCGTGATCGATTCCTTCAGACGATCCGTTGTGGTCGTTGCACGCGCAAGTTCGCGGACGAACATTCCGCGCGCCGCCTGCTGGGGAAGGAATGAGGGCATGTTGTCGGACTGATTCCAGATCAGCAGTCGCTCGTTCTTCCGCAGGGTCTTCAATCCTTCAGCGGGATAGGGCTTCAGCGTGACAGCGGGGGCGATGCCGAGGATGGAGAGCAGGCGGTTGAAATGCTCGGCCACAAAATCCGTATAGACAACAATGGGCTGTCCGGAATTTTCCTCCTTCAGTTTTTGCGTATAGACGGCGGTCTGCCAGATCGCGCGCTCGTAGCCGAGGTAGCTTCCGGCGCTCTCAATCGTGTAGCAGCAGGTGATGAGCGTGTGGAGGAGGACCGATGACAGGAGGAACTCCAGCGAGAGCCACTCAATTTTTCCGCTGCATTGGCGCTGGAGGGCCGCGCACACGGCGTGCACAAGCGACAGGCCGCACAGCAGCAGGGCGAGGGCCACAATCGCGGCGATCGGCAGGGCGCGAAGCCAGTCCGTGAGGAGCATCAGGGCGAGAAGCGGCACCAGCGCCGCCACGAGGAGGAGTCTTCGCGGAAGCGGAACGGAGGCGAGCCTTCCGGGGAGGATTTCCGCGACGAAGATTCCGACGAGGGGGCACAGCCACGGCGTGAAGATGATGGCGTAGCGCGTGAAGATCAGCGGCCACAGGCACTGGACCATGAATCCGGTGGCGAAGAGGACCAGCGGCAGGAGGAACTCGCGGCGGTCACGGAAGGCGCGGATGCCTGTATAGACAAGCGCAAGAATCCAGAGCACGCCGAGAGCCTCCGTGCAGATGGACGCGTAGCTTCCCGCAATTTCGAGCACTGCGCCGGGGGTTCGTGGCAGCGGCAGATTGACGTAGCCGAAGACGGGATTGCCTTCCCACAAGCGAAAGAACAGCAGGCCCGGCAGCGATGACGTGAATGAAAGCAGTGCATCGATCCACTTGCGATGAAGCAGAAACCACAGGATCAGCGAGGCGGTGAAGTGGATGGCGGTGGCCTTCGTGAGCGCGCACCAGGCGACGCAGAGCGCGAGGAGGGTGCGCTGCCACGAGGTTGACTGCGGCGTCATGCGAAGCGCGAGCACGGCGGCCCACAGCGCCGCCGGCGTCATGATGGAGTCGGTCGTGAGCAGGCGCGCGAAGTTGATGAAGTGCGTCTGAAAATCCGTGTGAAAACTGGAGGCGCCGAAGAAGGTGAAGGTGAGGATCGCGATGACCTGCGCGGCGATTCCCCCCTTCAACTCACGGACGAACGCGCGCAGCCCCCAGACCGTGAGGAAGAATGTGAGAATCTTGATGAAGTGCCACGCGGCGGACCAGGTGCCGAGGATGATCCACTGTATATACACATAAATCCGGACGGAGGGGCCGAGGTTGTTTTCGTCCCACCGCATGAGGGAATCAACGGCGTCGCTGATTTCGCCCGCAGCGAAGTGCTGCTGCGTCTCGCGCGCCTGAATCAGGAAATAAGGAACGTCATCAAAGAAGGACCAGGGGAGCAGCAGCGTCCATCCGTACACCACAAAGGCGAAGGCACGCAGCAGCAGCGGTGGCAGCCACGGCCTTGCCTTGCGCGGTTCACTCATCGCGCTGCCGTTGCTGTTCGGCGGCGACCATCTCTTCCAGAATGGAATCGATGCTGCGCCTGATGGACCAGCGGGGATAGTCGCGTTGGAATTTCTTCAGGCAGGAGATGTAGCAGATGTGGTCGCCGATGCGATTCTGCTCGCGGTAATCGTGGGAGATTTTGCGCCCAAGGATTTGTTCGATCTTCGCGATCGCTTCAAGGATGGAGACGCTGTTGGCGCGGCCTCCGCCAAGGTTGTAGACTTCGCCGGGGCGGGGATTTTCGCGGAAGGCTTCGAAGGCGGCGATGACGTCGCTGCTGTGGATGTTGTCGCGCACCTGCTTTCCGCCGTAGCCGAAAATTGTGTAGTGCCCGCCGGCGACGGCGACGCGCACGAGGTAGTTGAGAAATCCGTGAAGCTGCACGCCGGAGTGCGCGGGGCCGGTGAGGCATCCGCCACGGAACACGCCAACCTTCAGGCCGAAGTAGCGGCCATATTCCTGGGCAACGATGTCCGCGGAAGTCTTTGACGCGCCCATCAGCGAGTGGGTGCTGCGATCGACGCGCATCGTTTCGTCGATGCCGTCGAAGTCCTTCGCGTCCGCGTAGTCCCAGCGCGTGGGATGCTCCGCAAGGGGGAGCTCGTTGGGCGCGTCGCCGTAGACCTTGTTGGTGCTCATGTGGAGGAAGACAGCGTCGGGCGAATGAAGGCGCGTGGCCTCCAGCAGGTGGAGCGTGCCGAGCGCGTTGACTTCAAAATCAAGAACGGGGATGTCGCGCGCCTTGTCGTGGGAGGGTTGCGCGGCACAATGGATGACGACTTGGGGTTTGTGCTCGGCAAAGAAGGCGAAGACGGCGTCCTTGTCGCGAATGTCGATGCCGTGATGTTCAAAGTTCCGCGTGCCCGCCTTGAGGCGCTGCAGGTTCCAGGAGGTGTCCCCCTTGGGGCCAAAAAATTCCGCGCGCATGTTGTTGTCCATGCCGAAGACCTGATGGCCGTGCGTGTCGTAGTGGAGGACGGCCTCGCTGCCGATGAGGCCGCTGCTGCCGGTGACGAGAACCCGCATGAAGACTCCTAGAGGATGTCGATGAGCTTCTGTTCGCGCGCGGCGAAGAAGCGTATGCCAAAGACGAGCAGCAGGAAGGAAACAATGATCGCGCGCGCGAGCAAGGAGAAGTCCATGGGTGCGTCGGTGAGCGCCGCGCGGTAGGTTTCGACGACTCCCGCCATGGGGTTCAGCGTCATGAGGAAATGCAGCGCGGGGTGGATGTCCTTCCAGCGGGAAACGGGAATGAGGACCGTGAGTAACATGCCTGTCTGCAGGATGAAGGGGACGGCGTACTTGATGTCGCGATACTGCGCGTTGAGGGCGGCAAAGAAGAGCCCCAATCCCCAGCCCGCGGCGCACTGGATGACGAGGAGCGGGGGCATCATGACGAGCAGCCAGAGGGTGAACTGCCCGGCGGCGGCGGCGGCAATGAGGAGAACGCAAAACGTAATCAGGAAATCAATGACCGATCCGCAGATGTAGGCGCCGGGAATGACGAGGCGCGGGAAGTAGACCTTGCTGATGAGGTTGGCGTTCATTTCCATGGAGTTCGCAGCCATCTGCACGCCGTTTTGAAACGGGGCCCAGGGGACCAGCGCGGCGAGGAAAAAAACGACGTCCTTCATGCCGGAGAATCTTCCGCTGATCATGCCGAACAACACGGCGAAGATGACGCCGGTGAGCAGCGGTTGCATGACGACCCAGGCGACGCCGAAGGCGGTCTGCTTGTAGCGCACCATCAGGTCGCGCTTTACGAAGGCGTAGAAGAGCTCGCGGTACTGGACGACGTCACGCAACGTTTGCATGAATCGCACGGATGCGCGGGAGGAGATGACGGTTTCGGAAGGGGTTTCAGACATCGGGGAGGGCTATCCGGTCGAAAGCAGCCGACAACCATGGATGCTTTCCGCCGACTGTCCAAGCGCACGGGTGCACTGGCAAGCGCAATACGGTGTACGGTTGCTCTTGCTAGTTGACCGGTTTGGGGGCATTCGTAGCCTGCAATCGAAGGAACTGCGAACGCCGCCAAGGATTTCCCTCCCCCATTGTCGCAAACGACCACTGAAAAAATCATAACGCTGGAACAGAATGAGGTGGCTGATTTTTCCAGCCGCAACGAGGCTAAGCTGAATGAAGTGGAAAGGCAGTTCAATGCGCGGATCGTGCTGCGCGGGAACGTGCTGAAGATCATCGGGGCCAGCGAGGATGTGGAGCGGGCGGCGGCGATGATCAGCGAGATTCGCGACGTGCAGCGGAAGGGGGGCGAGCTGTCGCAGCAGGAGTTCAAGCAGGCGGTTCGGCACGCTTCGCACCGCACGAGGCCGGGCGGGGCGGCGACGGGGGGCGAAGGGTATGATCGTCCGCTGTCGGAATTGTTCCTGGATGGGATCGCCGTTCCGCTGAAGCGGCGCCGCCTGTCGCCGATCACGGCGGGGCAGAAGCGTTACATCGAGGAGATTCGCAACAAGGACATCGTTTTCGGAATCGGGCCCGCAGGCACGGGGAAGACGTATCTGGCGGTGGCGATGGCGGTGAGCGCGCTGATGGCGGGGAAGGTGAGCCGCATCATCCTGTGCCGTCCTGCGGTGGAGGCGGGCGAGAAGCTGGGTTTCCTGCCGGGCGATTTGAAGGAGAAGCTCGATCCCTACGTACGGCCGCTCTATGATGCGCTGTACGAGATGATGGATGCGGAGAAAATCCGTCAGGCGCTGGACACCGGCGTGATTGAAATCGCCCCGCTGGCGTTCATGCGCGGGCGAACGCTGAACAATTCCTTTGTGATTTTGGATGAGGGGCAGAACACCTCGCCGGAGCAGATGAAAATGTTCCTGACGCGGCTGGGCTTCGAATCGAAGGCCGTGGTGACGGGTGACGTGACGCAGATCGACCTGCCGCGGGGGACGGTGTCGGGGCTGGTGCATGTGCAGAAGGTGCTGAGCAGCATCGAGGGAATTGGCTTCACGTTCTTCGATGAGCAGGACGTGGTGCGCCATGACCTTGTGATGAAGATCGTGCGGGCCTACGAGCAGCATGACAATTCGGGCGGGAAGGGGCACTGACGATGGCGGGATTTCGCCCACCGCGGGAGCGGATTGACCGCCTTGCGACGATGCTGGAGGCGGCGCTGAAGCAGAGCGCGGCGCTGGCGCTGAAGAATCCCGCCGGTGCGCGGGCGATTTTTTCCAACGCGCTGGTGGAGAACCTTCGCATCGAGCAGGAAATTGAGCAGGAAACGCTGGCAACGCTGCAGAAGCACGGCCAGACGATCTACCAGCAGAACGCGGATTTCCAGAATCTGCTGAATCAGGGAAAACGGGTCATCGCGAAGAAGCGGGGCTTTGTGCTGTAGGGTGCTTCCGGGTGGATCAACCCATTGGATACAAACAATGACTCCACAGCCCAGTGACAGCACGACGACAATTGGCGGCTGGTTGTCGCAGAAGCGGGCGCTGATTGCGCTGCTGCGGCAGGATCATTATCGGCGCGATTTGATCACGCTGTTTGTGGCGAACATGAAGGCGCTGGCGGGCTGGAAGTTTCTGCTGACGCTGCTGTTGCTGGCTGGTGCGGGGGCGTTTCTGGTTTTCGCGTTCGGCGGGACGACGGCTACGGCGTATGAGTTGTTGCAGGTGGTCTTCGGGGTGGCGGCGATCGGGGCGGGGGCTTCGCTTTATGGCGCGGAGAGGGAAGCGGGCACCTTCGAGTTGCTGTGGTTGGCGACGGGGTCGGAGCGCGTGCTGCTGCGGCTGAAGATCGTCACGATGATGATTGCGATGGGGGCCTTGCTGGTTCCGACGGTGATCATCGCCTCGAAGCTGACGACGGCTCCGTTGCCGGTGGCGCGGACGGTGGTGTTTTTGCTGATAAACACGTACCTGATTCTTGCGGTGATGACGCTGGTGAGCACCTTCCTGCCGCAATCCTGGGCGGGAGGCTTCGTGGGGGCGGCGTTTCTGGCGGCGGTTTACCTGTCGCTGCGGGGGAGCACGGTGGCGATTTCGCCCTTCAGGAATCCCTTCAATGAAGCTCCGGGCGGGCAGGAGGGCGGCGCCGCTGCGGCCATCGTCAACCGGGTGTTCGTGGTGGGAGCGGCCTTTTTTCTCGTGGATGCGGCGGCGCGGAGGCTGAGGAAGTCGCTGTAGGCGGCGGGTTCAGCGCTGTCTAGACGTCTATACGCGGCCCACGGGGGTCGCGGTTTCGCAGGATCGCTGGAAGGGAAGGCCAACGCATTTCTCATTTTTTTCTTGCCGGTGTTGAAAGGTGCTGGCCAGTTTTTACGCGGTTCCGAGAGCTCTCCCGTTTTTACCCGTTCCCGCAGAGGATCCGCCGATGGCACACCTGTTTGTTGATTCGCTGAAGCGCTTTGAAACATGGCTTCGCGTTGAGAAAAACCTAAGCCCGAAGACGCGCGATGCCTACGTCTATGACCTGAACCGCTTTGCCGAATTCACGGCGCGGTTGCAGAAGACGACGCAGGAGGGGTTGTGCGTGGAGGCGGTGACCACGGAGGAAATTCGCGAGTATATCCGGTACCTGCGGGAGGATTTGGATTACCGGGCGACGACGCTGGCGCGCACGTTGTCGTCAATTCGCGTGTTCTTTGATTTCTGCGTGGAGCAGCAGCAGTTGGGCGCGACCCCGTGTGCGGGGATTCAGAACCCGCGGCAGCCGAAGAAGCTGCCGGTGTATCTGGTCCAGAACGAGTTGAAGCGGTTGTTTGATGCGCCGGACCTTTCGAGTCCGCTGGGGATTCGGGACCGGGCGATGCTGGTGCTGATGGCGTTCTGCGGAATGCGGTTGCAGGAGTTGGTGGGCTTGAACGTGGCGGATGCGGATTTTGACGGGCAGACGATCAAGGTGCTGGGGAAGGGAAGCAAGGAGCGGCTGATTCCGATGAATGCGGACGTGGAGGCGGCGCTGCGGGAATGGCTGGCGCGTCGCGTTCCGGCGGAAGGGGAGCGGGCGATGTTCGTGAACCGCTTCGGCCACCGGCTAAGCGGCCGCATGGTGGAGAAGATCGTGGACAAGTACGTTGCGGTGGCGGGGATCGCGAAGGCGTCGCTGTCGCCGCACAAGCTGCGGCACACCTTTGCGACGATGCTTCACGCCAACGATGTGGACCTGGTGGAAATTCAGACGCTGCTGGGGCATTCCTCGATCGCGACGACGCAGATTTACACGCATACGAACAAGGCGCGGTTGCAGGAGGCGGTGGAGCGGGCGAGTATTTTGACGGGGGGGATGACGGGAACGTGAGGCGGGCGGGCCGGGGAGGGCTGCATTTGGAACCTTTCCCCAATCCCTTTTTTCGTTGCGCCAGCCATTGGACGGCGGGAAGCGTAGGGGGTCCCCGAAAGCCGGTCCCGGTTTCCAACCCTGACCGATTGAGGAGTTTGCGATGATGAAGGCTTTGGTTAAAAAGCTGCGGAAGCCCGCGACCCTTGCGGTTGTGGTGGCGGCGCTGATGCTGGCGCCGGACAGTCAGGCACGGGCAACCGGGCCGCTCTATGGCAGCACGTATTTCAGCAAGATTTTCTCGAAACTCGGCCGTGGCGTTGGCAATGTGGCCTTCTGCTGGGTGGAGTTTCCCTACGAAATCAACCACGGCATCCAGAACACGGATCCAACCTCCGGCGCCTTCACGGGATTTTTCCGGGGCCTGTACTTCACAGGGCAGCGGTTGGTGCTGGGTGTGGTTGACGTCGTGACGTTCCCCATCGATGTTTACGGAAACAACTATCAGTCGATCCAGCGGACAGAGTTCCCCTTCATCGACGAAGTGCATTAATTGCAGGTATCCCCAAGGACTGACGGAATCCCCAGGAGGAATTGACGTAAATGGTTCGCCTTCCCAAGTTTGCCAAAGCAATGGTTGCGCTG
>JADZDZ010000176.1 GCA_020850785.1 Candidatus Sumerlaeota bacterium
CCCAATCCGTGGCCGAAATACTCCCCGTAGCCCGCCTCTTCGATCACATTTCGCGCCACCTGATCCGCCTCCGCGCCCGTCATGCCGGGGCGGATCGCCTTGATCGCTTCCTGGTTGGCCGCAAGGCACACGTAGTAGATTTCCTCGAACTTGCGGGACGGTTTTCCCAGAACCGGCGTGCGCGTAAGGTCTGAACAATAGCCTTCGTAGATGACGCCGAGATCAACAGTGACAGGGTCTCCCTTTCGCAGCTTCCTCCTGCCGGGATGATGATGCGGCCGCGATGAGTTTGGCCCCGAAGCGATGATGTTGCGGAACGATTCGGCGCTCGCACCAAGGCGCTCCGCCTGAAAGCGCACCGATTGGCTGATCACCAGTTCCGTCGTCCCCGGCTTCAGCAGTGTCATCGCGTATTCCATCAGCTTGTCGCCCATCGCCACGGCGCGCTTGATCGTTTCGATTTCCTCCGCGTCCTTCACGCGACGCAGCTTCGTGATCAGGTCACCGGCCTTCTTCAGCTTCGTGCCGCGGGTCCATTTGCGCATCTCATCGAATTGATCGACGGTGATGTCCCCCTCGTAGCCCGCCGTTCCATAACCGAGGGACTTGAACAATTTTGTCAGGAATTCGCGAACGTTCCTTGTCGGCTGAATCCGCACCTTGAATTTCTGCAACGCCTTCTCCGCAGCCTCGCCGTAGCGGGAATCCGTGATGAAGACCGCACTGCGCGCATCGACGATCAGGATGGAGTAGCTGCACTCGAAGCCCGTGAAGTAGATCGTATTCATTCGATCCATCACGATCATTGCGTCCAGCCCCTGGGATCGAAGCGAGGCGCGCAGATTTTTGAGTCGGGTTGCGATGGCGGTGGCGGAAACCATGATTGAATCCCTGCGGAAGAAGTAAGTACCGTTACTTGCCGCTTGCTTTCCGGTACAACACGATTTCCCTCACCCCATGGCGAAGATACTCCCCACCGTCGATCCTGTGGATTTCCAGCGTGCAATTCACGAGGGCGCGTGCCTGATTGCCGAAGGCGATGTTGTTGCGTTCCCCACGGAAACCGTTTATGGCCTCGGCGCCGACGCGACGCGTTCCGACGCGGTGCGGAAAATTTTCCTCGCGAAGGGCCGCCCCGCCACCAACCCCGTCATCGTCCACGTCAACCAATGGTCGGACGCGAAGCCGCTGGTGGCCGAATGGAATTCCTGGGCCGAAGCTCTCTCCCGACACTATCCGCCGGGTCCCCTCACGATGGTGCTGCGAAGCGCGGGACTCATCGCCCCCGAAGTCCTCGCCGGTGGTGACACTGTTGGCATCCGCGTGCCCATGCACCCCGTCGCCCGTGCCCTGATTGGCGCCGCCGCCCGCCCCATCGCCGCCCCCAGCGCCAACATAAGCAACCAGCTTTCCCCCACGACAGCGGCGGCCGTCCTTGAATCGCTGGGCGACCGCATTCCCCTCATCATCGACGGCGGTCCCTGCGCCGTGGGCCTTGAATCCACGGTGATCGACCTCACTGGCCAGGCACCCGCAATTCTTCGTCCCGGAATGATTACGGCGGAGCACCTTGAGAAGGTTCTCGGCGGCGCCGTCCACGCTCATCGCGCAAGTTCAACGACAGGGCCGAAGCGCTCGCCGGGGATGCTTTCCCTGCACTACGCTCCACGGACGCCGCTTCAAGTCGTCGATCAACTCCCCCCCCGCAGCGCAGGATTCCTCATCGGTTTCGCCGACCGCTGCGGCCCTGAGCACGTGGACATCCTGCTCCCCAACGATCCCTACGAAACCGCCACCATCCTATATGCTTCCCTGCGCCTCGCAGACGGGGCCCGGCGGGGGAGGATTTTCCTGCAGACCCCCCCAAACGCCCCCGGCTGGGAGGCAATCCATGACCGCATTCAGCGGGCCGTCGGCACAGGGAAACGCTGATTTTGTAGCCTGATCAGGCGCGACTTCTGGGAATTCGACGCCACTTTCGCTGTGAATAACCTTACACAAATTGACAAGTTACTTGTTGGCGCCCGGCATCGAAATTTTCTGTGTTTTTTGCGACGCTCTCATTTTCCTTGAGTTAGTGGGCTTTTGTGGAAGGACGGCCTCGTTGCATGCGACTGGCCCCAAGGGTGCTGATATACATGGCATGAAGTTAGACCCCACAACCTCTTTCTTCCCTATCGAGGCACAGGCATGATCGCTCGCCAAAAAGCTTTCACACTCGTCGAAATCATGATCGTGGTGGCGATTCTGGGCATTATCATCGCCATCGCTCTGCCAACGTTTTTCCGCTCGCGCGAGTTGTCGCGAATGCGCGCGTGTCAGGAAAATCAATCCAAGATTGATGGCGCGAAGGAGAATTGGGCGCTGGATACCAGAGCTCCCGCCACAGCCACCCCGGACTGGAGCGATCTCGTCGGCGCTTCAAACTTCATCCGTCGTACACCGGTATGCCCCGCCTCTGGCACCTATGTGATTGGTGCCGTGTCCGCCGATCCCAGTTGCTCGCTTTCCAATCAGGCGGAGTTCCCCCACACGTTTGCAATTTCTCCCCCTGGTGGCGGTACGTGATTCCGTCGCTGCACTGAAAAAATAAAGAGGGCGCGGCTCGCACCGCGCCCTCTCTTTTTTTCTGCGAAGGTTCTCGCGCTGCTACTTCTTCTCTTCTGATCCCGGTGCCGCAGCATCGGGGCTCGATGTGCCGGCTCCGTCCTGAGCCGCAGGCTTCTCCGCCTCCACCGCCGGGATCGCTTCAGGCTTTGCGTCCTTCGCCTGCTCGGCAACTTCCAACAAATCCGAGGCGGGAATCACCATCGGCATGATCGGTTCGTCGCTGTCACCCAGCGCATTGCGCCCGCCGGGGAACAAATAGAGCGACGTCATGCCGTACAGTTTCCCGTCCCCGTCGAAAACGGGGATGCCGGTATTCCTGCTATCCCCATGCAGGGAATCACTAACAACATAGAGGGTGCGTGGCTTTTCGATGATCGACTCCACCTCGCCGCTGATTGCAACCGCGTTGCGGCGCGCGATGCGCCCCAGTCTTGCGATGGCGTACGCCTCTGAAAGCAGCTTCGGCGTCGCGCTTTCCGAAAGCGAAATGAACGTCATCGGTTTTTCCGGCGGCGTCAGTGGCTTCAGCACCGCGATGTTCAGGTCCGTGTCGCGCAGCACCACCGCCGCCGGCACTTCCGTGTTGTCGGGAAAAATGTACTTCAGGCTCTTGATTCGCGTGGAGTAGCTGTCCTCGCTTCCCATCGCCTTCGCATAGAAGCTTCCTGGATCAACGTTGGACATGGTGGAAATCACAGTCCCCTTCTCGTCGATCACAAAGCCGTCAACCTCCACTTTCCGCTCCATCTGCTGTTCCTGCCCGCCGTAGCTGCTCTTCACTTCAAACACGCATTCCAGCGTCACCGCCGCCGCTTCCTTCTGCGCGACGAACTTGCTGAAGCTTTCGCGATCCGCGGGAACCGTGGCGGTTGCCAGCAGCGATGCGCACAGCATCAGGCCTGTCAATGTCCGGTTCATTTTTGATTCCATCCCTTTTGTGAGTTGAATTACCAGTTTGGTTCCATTTCCAGAAACTTGTTCTGCGTGTCGCGCCTGATGAAGAACACCACTGCCTTGCTCTTCTTTTCGCGCGCCTTCTTCATCGCGTTCTCCACGTCATCAACCGTCTTCACGGCAACGCCGTCAATTTCCAGAATCGCGTCGCCCACGTGCATTCCGCCAAGGTCCGCCCAGCCGCCGGAGGTTACGCTGTCCGCCACGATGCTGAACTCCACGCCGGCAAGCGTTGGCTTCTGGCGATCCTTGAACGAAGCTTCGCGAACGATGAACTCAAAGTCCAGATCGCGGTAGCGCTTCAACTCGCGGGCGGCCTGCGGTGACGAAAGCAGCTTCGCCTTCACCTTCTGCGTGGCCTTGTCGCGGATGATTTCGAATTCGGTGTCCGCTCCGATTCGCATCTGGCGAATCATTGTCTGGAAGACTTCCGCATCCACCGGTTTCGATGCATCCACCGGCTCCCCATCAACCTTTGTGATGACGTCGCCCACCTTCAGCGGGAAATCCGCCGGATGATCCTTGTACAGGCGCGTCACGCGGACGCCCTTCTGGTTTTCAAGGCCAAGCTGCGCGCCGATTTCCGTCGTCAGCACCTGCGTTTCGATGGGAAGCCATGCCTTGCGCACTTCCTTGCCGGGGTCCTGCAGCTTGTCGATTCCCACCTGCACCACGGTCACGTACTGTTCGGCTTCGCGTTCGAAGGTCACCAGCACGGGAACGAAATCTTCTTTTCCTTCCGTAACCTTCTTCGTGAAGTCCTCCAGTTCCTGCACGGTCTTGATGGGCGTGTCGTTGACCTTCACAATCACATCTTCCGCCTTGATCTCCGGCTTTGCCTGAGCCGCGGGGCCGCCCGCGCGCGTTGATGTCACCAACACGCCATCCTTCG
>JADZDZ010000177.1 GCA_020850785.1 Candidatus Sumerlaeota bacterium
AGAATGTGGACTTCGTGGCCGAATCAGGCAGGCCGGTGATCATCGTTAGCTGGGCGACTGGTCAGTACTGTTGGGTGCTGTCCACCGGCGCGGGTTGCGCGGTCACCTTCACGGGAATCGGCTTCGCTCCTGAAATTGACCTTGGCTACGGAAACAACGTGGCGGACGGCATCAGCTTGGCAGGAACCGGCGCCTCCTTCTCATTCACTGACTGCATTTTTGCTGCCAACGACGGCACGAACGGCCTGTCAACGCTGGACGGCTCGGCGGCCGTCCGTCTGCCGACCAGCGCGAGCCCCTCGGTCGGCGGTCGCAATGTTGGCGACGATTGGATTCAGTTGAATTCCAACACCGCAGCCCTCACGTTCAGCAATTGCGTCGTCACCGGATGCAATGACGATGCAATTGTCGTTCTGGGCGGCGGCGCTTCCCCGCAGGCAATCACGATCAACAACGGAACCGTGGTGGCGAATGTCGGCGGCGCAGGTTTTCAGGGCGCCGGCAGCAACATTGCAGCAGTCTTTGATGGAACCGCCGGTCGCGTTCTGTTCGCGAAATGCGGACAGCGCTCCGGATTTGCCGCCGCCACAGACACGGGACCGAAATTCTTCGGAAGCGCTGGCGTCTCCCTTAACATGACGAAGACGGACGTCGTTGAGGCGACGAACGGTGGCGTGTACTTCTTCGGCAACAATCCGACCGTCAACATCACGGATTGTCGATTGGCGCTGAACAACAGTGGAAACGTTACCCCCGGCGCCAACCTCGCCTTTGGCAGCATTGCTGCGGGCCCCGTTATTACGAACGTGACGCTTGATTACGTCACCATCCACGATTCGGCCGCCACGGCCAACACGGACGGTGTTATCGGCGCGGAAGGCGCGGCGCTGAGTGCCCAGAACTATGTCATCACGAACTCAATCTTCTCCGGTGCTGGCGATACCTACGCCAACATGAAGAATGATTCCTCGTCTGCGGGTGCCAGCTCCTTGAGCGTTGCAACGTCGGCCATCGTGACGGCGGGCACACACGCGATCCCGACACTTGGCGACCTGACGGCGGCGGCGGGCTCTTCCGTCACCGCCGACCCCGCCTATGCTTCGCTCACCTATACCATTGGGCGCAGCGCAACGAACCCCGACTTCCTTCGTCCGACCGATGCGGCCTACCTGACCGCGTCCTCATCGTCGGGGCTTATCGGCGGCATTCGTCCGGGCGCCTCGGTTGAGAGCTGGGATCTGTTCTGATCCAGCAACCTGTTTCAGCGTTTCAGCGTGAAAGGGCGGCACTTCGGTGTCGCCCTTTCTTTTGTCCGCAACGCGGCGTTCAATAACAGTCCTGAAATCCGCTGCCCAGACCACGCAGCCTGTAGAATTCCATGGCTCCCGGAGGTTCCCCTCTGTTTGCTCCTGCCATGCGAGCGACCAAAAGGAAACCTTCCGATTCCGCCATCGCGCAGCTTCAATCGCTGCTCCATCATCTGGGGTGGAACGTTGCGGCGTTCACGCAGATGGAGCCGCTTGGAAACGCGGGAAAATGGCAGACCGCTCCCCTGCCTGATGGCAGTGCGCTGCTGATCATTCTGCTAAAGGATGACCTGCGGGGAATGGAGGAGCCGTTCAAGGCCTATGAGGACCTGACGCAGCAGCATCGCGAACTGGCGGCGCGGATTCATGACGCCGACCTGCGGCTGCGGCACGCGTTGCTGCTGGATGAGCGGATGCACCTGCATCTGATCGATTTTGCGCAGGAGGAAGTGATCCTGGAAGCACGCGGTGCGGAGGACATTCGCGAGCGCCTCGCCCCGTTGCTGAACCTGAACGCGCTCGTGCGGGGGTCGCTGGCAACGCATTCGTTGAAGTCGCCGGGGCAGCGGGCGCGCGAACTGGCGGATTGGACGCGCGTGTGGAGTTCGCGCGTGGGCGCCGCGACGAACAGCTCGCGCGAGGCGATGCGGGCGCTGTTTCACTGGCTGTTCCTTGCGCGGCTGGCAGAGCAATTGGGCTTCGGGCCAAAGCGAAGGAAGAAATTTTCAGAGTATGCGCTGGATGCAAAACCGGCGCAGGCGGCGCGCTTTCTGACACAGCTCTTCAAGCCGCTGGCGGAGCAGTGGAACCTGCTGCAGGGATTTTCCACGGACAAGATGCACGACGTGATCCAGCGCGCCTCCGATTCCGGGCAACTGACACAGTGCCTGCAAAGCTTCAGCCGCCTGAGCGCGAGCAAATTCTCCGCGCTCGTGTTCGCCGAAGCGTTTGCCGATGATGAACTGCGCCTGCTGGGTTGGCGCCATTCTCTGCTGAATGCGGACGAAGCAGTGCGCGACAGTCCTGCGGAATGGTTCTCGCAACCGCTGATGATCAACTTGGATGACACCGGGTTCCCGCTGCTGCTGCGAAGATTCGATGCGGTGACGGATGACCTGCGGCGCTTTGCGCGGGAACAGGCCGTGCAGGCGGCGCGCGGCGAACGGGCGGGATTGCAGTTGGATGCCTTCGCATCCGCACCCTCCTCCTTCGCGGAGGAGGAAGTCCCCCGGTTGGTTCTTCAATTCGCGATGCAGGTGGAAACAGCGAAGCGCGAACGGGCGGCCCTCGCGCTGCTTGTGCTGCTCGCGCACGCGGCGGAATGGCATGCACGGCTGCGTGAGCCGGAGCCCATCTTCCCCGTGCCGCATATCATAACCACGGAAGTTGTTGTGGAACGCAGAGTGCGACCTAGCGCGCAGGATGCGTGGATGAATTGAGGAGTTGCCTGCGGATGATGGAACTGCAGCCTGTCACTTCCTTCGGGAATAATTTCCCTACTTCCCAAACCCCGGTTCGCGTGAGAAGAGGACGGTGCTGTTGCTGAAGGTCTTCTTGAGGATCGGCCGTCGCGAATCGTCAAGGGGCACCATGAAGGACTTCACCTGTTCCAACGCGGTGCCGTACTGGTCATCATCCAGACGCTTGAGATAAACATTGGTCGCGTTGATACGACCCATCTTCAACGTTTCGACTCCCTGCATCAGGTAGGGAAGTTGCTGCGTGAGGGTGAGGATGGCTTCCTCTGCGGCGTACTTCAGGCAATAGTCGGCGCGAAGCACCTTCGTGTTCAGGCCGTTCTGGGCGTAGGCGCCGGAACCGCGGCGAATCACGTATTCGCCAATCTTTACCTGGCCTTCGCCGATGCCCTCCAGAATTTCCCCTTCGATCTGGATGCGCGCTTCACCCGCCCCCCAACCGAACCCGTAGCGCATCCAGCCGATGCCCTTCGAATAGTCGGTGACATTCGAGGTGATCGTGATGATGCGGTAGCCGCTCAGTTTTTGTTCCGTGGGTGAGTAGGCATAACGCACGCGCACGGGATGGGGGTAGGATCGCAGCAGATAACGGTAAAGACGTTCGCGAATGGTGAAGAGGATTTCCTTCTGCCGATCGGGAGGACCCTGCAACTGCACGCCGGCCTTCGCGGCAGCATCGGCCGCTTTCTTCGCCTCCTTGTCGGAAACCTTGAACGGTTCCGCCAACCATTTCGGTTCGGGAATAATGAACGCGAGCGCGCGGGTGGTTTCGTCGTCATTCAAGGGAAGGGGCACGAAGGTCTCCTTCCCGGTCTTCTTGTCAATTTTCTGAAGCTTGCGCTCGTGGGTGGGCGCCGGGGCGTAGCGGCTATTCTCATCAAAACGCAATTTGAAGAATCCCACCTCAATCGCGTTGAAATCCTGATAGCCGCCCTTCAGGTAACCAGTGTCGCGCACGCGCGAATAGCAACCTGCGAGGGCGAAGCATGCCACAAGAAGTGTGAAAAGAAGAGAGGAGCGAACGACGGAAAATTTCATTCGAAGCTGTCGTCCGCCTTGGGAGGAATTGGGATATTGCGTCAGGGCTTTGGAGGCTTATCCGCCCATCAATACCCGCGTGGTGCTGCGATGTTGTTGCGATACTTCACGAAATCTTGTCCGAACTCCGGCCCCGGAATGCCAAAGTCCTTTTTTGATTATGTCAGCCGGGGGAACCTGATCGTAATCAGGTTCCCCGGCTGCCGCTCCGGTAAACGGTTGTGAGGGTTATAAAACCAAGCCTCCTGCTCGAGGCTTGTTGAGGACGTGAATCAATCCGCCTTCGCGAGCGACTTGCGCTCCACGGAGGAGATTTTCTCCGGCAGAATCACAATCACCGCACGGCGGTTGTCGCGGCGGCCTTCGGCCGTTGCGTTCGTCGTGGCGGGGCGGAATTCGCCGTAGCTGGAGGCGCTGACCAATGCGGGGTCGATGCCGTGGACTTCCACGAGTTCATGCAGCATCGTCAGTGCGCGGGCCGCACCCAGTTCCCAGTTCGAGCGCCAGCCGGACATCTTGATGGGCTGGTTGTCCGTGTGGCCTTCCACGAGGAGTTCGCGGTTGGGGAACTTTGACTTCAGAACGCCGGCAACCTTGGCAATCAGTTCCTGGCCGTCGGCGGACAATTCCGCCTTGCCGGGGGTGTAGAGCAGCGAATCGACGATCGTCATCTGCAGGCCGCGGCTGGTCTCTTCCAGCTTCACGTTCATGTCTGCCAGTTGCTTCTTGAGCGCGTCAGTTGCCTGATCGCGGGCGTTCAGCGACGTCTGAAGCACGTCGATCTTGTTGCGAAGATCGCCAACCTGCGTCTCCTTGTCGTTGATCTGCTGACGAAGCGCGTCGGCCTCATCCTGCGCCTTCTGCAGCGCATCCTTCAGGTCGTTGATCTGCGCCTTGAGCGCGGCAAGCTCGCCACCGAGGCTCGCCTTGTCCGCAGCGTCCGCCTGGGCCTGTGCCAGCTTCGCCTGAGCATCGGCCAGTTGGTTGCGAAGGCTTTCCAATTCCGCAAGCTGATCTGCGGAGGGTGCCGCCTTGCCATTGAGCGCGGCAAGTTCGTTTTCCTTTTCTGTCAGTTGCGCGCGCAGGTTTTCCAGTTCGCGCTCCGTGTCCGCCTGAGTCACCTGATCGTAGGCATCACCGACGAGGCCACCGATGGCCGCACCGGACGAACCGCCGATGACGGCGCCCGTGGTGGGACCGACGGGAACCCAATTGTTGCCGACGACTGCACCGGCGATACCGCCCGCGAGGCCCGCTCCCGCAGCGCCCTTTTGAGCGGAGCTGCAGCCGGAGACCGCCAGCGCGGTTACTGCCAACAACGTGGATAGTGTAAGAACTTTGAGGGCCTTCATGTTTTCTGCTCTCCTGATGGCTGACCGCCCCACTGGTGTCCCCTGTGGTGGCTTGTCCCTTTGGTAAAGAATCCTGCGAGGAATGGTCCTCGGATCGGCACCACTGCAAGAAAAAAAAACACGCGAATTCGAGAATATTTTAGGTGACGCGCGGCGCGGAACATTTGACGAACTTCCCATGTCTTTCATGGTATTCGTGCCTTTGGCTGTGGCGGCGGGGAGTCAGGACTGTCGGTCGGGCGGGCGCCAGCTTCCAGCGGCCCCACTTCTCCCCTTGTGCTGCCCCAAGGGCTGAAGTGGGATAAGGACCTCAGGAAAAACATTTTTAGCCGGGCGCCCTTGATGGAGATCGCATCGCAGATGATTGCACGGAAGAGGACCTTGATGATGAACACACGGAAAATGGCGGGAGCGCTGATGCTGGCGGCATCGCTGCTGGCGGCGGAAGGCGTGCGCGCGGCGGACGACAGGACGAAGGGCCTCAGCCAACCTTGGGCCGCGAATGTCGTCTCGCTCAGGCTGCTCAACGAAATCGAACAGCGCACCACGGGGAAGTCGCTGAATCCCGGCGGGTTGAAGAACACCGCCGTGCGCTCCTCGGAGAACGGCAGCGTGCTTTGCGAAGTAACCGTCAATGCATGGGGACCGAACACGGAGGCACAGTTCGCCATCAAGGGCGTGAACATTCTTCACGCATCGGAAACGTACAAGCGCCTTACGCTGGAATTGGTTGATCCGAACGCGGTGTACGAAATCGCCAAGCTTCCCGGCGTTGTGCAGGTTGATCCCTCTTATGGATACGCAACATTCGCAGGATCGGTGACGGCGCAGTCATACGTCGCCATGAACGTTGATCGTGCGATCAATCGCTACGGAGTAACGGGCGTGGGACAGAAGGTCGGCCTGCTCTCCGACAGCTTCGCGGCCACGAGCGGCGTGCGCGACGGCGACACGACGCCGGCGGAGGGTCAGGCGGGCACGCTACGCAACGCACGCACTCAGGACAGCGGCGACCTTCCGGAGGAGGTGCAAATCCTGCGGGACATCCCTGGAGTGAGTGCCTTCGGCGAGCCTTCCGATGAAGGTGCCGGCATGGCGGAATTGGTTCACGATCTTGCACCGGGAGCGGCGATTGCATTCCACACCGCCGCCATAAGCGAGACTTCATTCGCCGACGGCATCACGCTTCTTCGCAATGCGGGCAGCACCATCGTCTGCGACGACGTGATCTACTTCGCAGAGCCAATGTATCAGGACGGCCCCGTTGCGCAGGCCGCGCGCCAATGTGTGGCTGCCGGCGTTCCCTACTTCTCCGCTGCGGGAAACGACAAGAACCTTGGATTGAAGTTCAACTATCAAGATTACAACCCCGCCGTGGACACGGAAGGCTCCACGATGCTGACCACGGACGACTACCATCGCTGGAGCAATGGCACGCCGTTTCTTGCGGTCACGTTTCTTCCCTTCAACACGGTGACGCTGATTCTTCAGTGGAACCAGCCATACAACAGCGTCTCCCCCGGCAACGGCGCGCAGATCGATCTGGACCTTGTTGCGTACCGCGGACCCAGCATCGCCAGCGGTGGCGTTGGCATCGTCAACGACCTGCAGGGCACCACAGGATCACCGTTTGGTAATCCGCTCGAAATTCTTCAGTACACAAACCTCACCAACACACCGCAAACTTTCTACATTGCCATCAACCACGTGCGCGGCATGCAGGATGGAATTCCGCAAAGCCCCGGCACGCCGCTGGAATGCCGCCTTGTGGCGTTTGGCGCCGCGCCCCTGATCGAGGGAATCACGAGCGACACGTCACAGTATGGTGGGCCGACGATTTTCGGCCACGCGGTTGCCGATGGTGTCATGGCGGTGGGCGCCGTGCCGTGGTATGACACGCCGCGCTTCGACACGAACCTTGGCGCAGGTCCCGGCATCGACCCGCAGGACTTCACTTCACGCGGCGGCAACCTGACGATTCAGTTCAGCGACACGGGCGCCTATGCTCCCCGCACACGGTTTGTGCCGGACATCGCGGCGACGCAGGGCGACAACACGACGTTCTTCGGCAGCCCGCTGGACCTGCTTGGCTATCAGGGAGAACCGGACAACTTCCCCAACTTCTTCGGCACCTCGGCGGCGGCGCCGAATGCAGCCGCAATCGCCGCGCTGATGTTGGATATGAAACCGGACCTTACGCCTGCGGGCATCCGCACCATCATGCAGAACACGGCCATCGATGTCGTTGGGCGCCGCGGCGCCGTCGGCGTTGATGACGTCACTGGCGCGGGACTGATCGATGCCCAGCGCATTCTGGAGGACATCGCCGGCGACACGGGTGTGACGCCGGTGCCAACGCCCGCAGGAACGCCGGCGCCGCGCTTCCGCCATCAGTTCGTCGCGATTACCTCCCCGGACCCCGAAGTTGCGCTGACGCAGTCCACCTTCGAGGGATGGATTTTCGAATCCGGCGGTCCCTCCTTCGTGGAGCCCATCCCCGGCGACGCGCTCGGCTCCCCCGTCCTCACGACATTCGAAAACAGCAACACCTTCGGCTTCTTCACTTCGCCGTCGTTCGTTGCGGGCGCCTATGAAAAAACCGGCGACATTCCGATGAATGGCGGCAACGGCGACACGAATCTCTACCGCGCCGATTTCGTCGTGCGCACTTCGCTGGAGGACAGTTCGCTGGTTCCGACGATTCGCTTCCGCGCCACCACGCAAAACAATGAACTGTCGAGCATGTTGGTTGTCACCTCCACTGGCGATGGCGTAATTTCACCAACCGATCCGAACATCTATCGCCTCTACTTCAGCCTGCCCAGCCTGCAGAATCGCTTCCGCCTGTTCTATGAAGTGATCAATGTGGGCGGCACGGATGCGGCGAATGCAAACCTCATCCTTGATCGCGTGGACGTGACGGCGATGTCCGTGACGGGACTCATCGATCAGCAGTCCGAGCGCACCTACGATTTCCGCGGACCCGACAGCCTTGGGTGGACCTATCGTGACGCACAGCCGATCCTTGTCTCCACGCAGCAGTCCTATGTGCCCGAAGGCTTGCGCCTTGGCCCCAGCAACACCGGCAGCGCCGTGGCGTTCGGGTTCTACGGCTCACCGGAAGACGACGGAAATGCCCTTTCTTTTGAGCCGTCGCGGCTCTATCGCGCACGCTTCCGCGTAAGCTCCAACCTTGTACTCCGAAGCCAGGTGCCCACGTTCCGCGTGCGCATGAACAGCGAGCACAACGACCTGAGCGCGATGCTAGTGCTGGAGTCACCTTCGGAAACAGCGCACGTTCCCCTGAGCGGTGAGTTGTACTCCTACGACCTGTACTACGAAACCATTGCTGGCATCGACCACACGCGCATGGGCTTCTCCTTCGACTACATCTTCGCGCCGGGCCTTGGCAACAACCCTGCCGGCACGTTGACGTTGGAATCAGTGGAAGTCGTTTCGTTCCAGATTCCTCTCTACTGATTGATCGCCACGGGCCTTGCGCCCGCTTTCAGGATCGACGGAAAAAGGTCCCGCGGGAATTGCACCCGCGGGATTCTTTTTTTCCGGGCGGTGAGCATGGCTTCTGTTCCTCCACTTGGTTCCCACATGAGCATCGCAGGCGGCGTCGACAAGGCACCGGCGCGCGGTGCGGCCGTCCACTCGACGGCGATGCAGATTTTCGTGAAGAACAACAACCGCTGGGACGGTCCGCCGATCAGCGACGCGCAGGCGAAGGCGTTCGCCGCGGAACTGAAGAAGGCCCGCATCCCGCTCGAACATGTTTTTGCGCACACCTGCTACCTGATCAACCTGGCGTCCACGAAACCCGACATCGTGGAAAAAAGTGTGAACGCATTGCAGGATGAACTGGAACGCTGCGAGCAGATTGGACTCCCCGGCATCGTCATGCATCCCGGCTCGCATCTGGGCGCGGGATTGGAAGCGGGCATCAGGCAGATCGCGGAGCTTTGCCAGAAGGTGATCGCGCGCACGCCAAAGGTGAAGACGCGCATCCTGCTGGAAACCGTCGCGGGGCAGGGCACCAACATCGGCGCGGAATTTGGCGAAATCGGCGCCCTGCTGAAGCAGATCAACAACCCCGCACGCATGGGCGTGTGCATGGACACGTGCCACATCTTCGCGGCGGGTTATGACATCCGCGACGCGGATTCCTATGCAAAGACGATGAAGGAATTTGATCGGGAAATTGGCTTCAAGAATTTGAAGGCGATGCACCTGAATGATTCGAAGCATCCACTGGCATCCCGCAAGGATCGCCACGAACACATCGGCAAGGGATACATCGGCGAGGAGGCATTTCGCCTGCTGATCACAGACCCGCGCATGGCGAATATCCCCATGTCGCTGGAGACGGACAAGGACGAGGATTTGACGGAAGACCGCGAGAACCTTGCGACGCTTTATCGTTTGGCGAAGGCGAAGTATCCCGCATGATCATTCGTCGCCACGGCGATCACCATTTCCTGCTCCCGCAGCCGGAACATGCGCGCCAAAGCGCGATGATCGTTTCCTATTTGAAGCCGGAATTTTTGGGGGACGGTGAACGCCAGTCTGAAATCATCATGGCGACGAAGCATCACGACGACGGCTGGAGGAAATGGGAGGACGCACCCCAGCGTGCGGCAAATGGCTTGCCGGTGGATTTTCTGGAGATGGATTCCGGCGCCCACCACGAAGTGTGGTTCCGCACGATCTTTGACAACCTGCGCGAGCGCGGGCCGGCGGTCGCGACGCTTATCGCGCGCCACGGGGCGGAGCTTCTTGGCCATGACGACGCGATGAAGGCTCATTTTGATGGCGTGCTGGCGACGCTGCGGAAAAGCGCGTGGCCGGAACTGTCCGACGAGGCATCACAATTCCGCATGGAGCGGGGCTTTGCCGCGCTGTTTTTCGCCGACGGGCTTTCGCTGGCAGCGAGCGCCGTGCTCGATCGCGAATGGAAATTCCAGTTACTGCGGGATGATCGTTCCTCCGTTGAAATCACCGCCCGTTTCCTGCGGGACTGGACCGTGAGCGTCGATCCCTGGCCGTTTTGTGTGGATCGCCTGGACAACATCTTCGTCGATGCCATCATCGTCCCCGTCGGTCAGGAGCAGTTTGCGTGCGATTTTTTCCTGAAACGTGCTGACCATCGCGTGCGAGTGAACATAAACTATGTTCCTGCCTAACACATACTCCGGAGCCCTGCCCATGAAGCAGCTTCTACCCATTGCCATCGCCGTGCTTTGCCTTGCTGCCTGCAAGCCGCAGGAACAGCAGTTCGATCAGAAGGTGCCGCAGAAGGTTACGAAGCAGATCGCGGAGAAGAAGGCCGCCGCAGCGGCGCCCGCAGTGGCTCCCGCAGCAGCACCGGCAGCGGCCCCAGCGGCAGCCCCGAAGGCGGTCGCAAACCCCCAGCGGGTCGATCTGAAGGACGGACTGTTCTACACAACCACCGTCGAAGGGGTCGGCGATGGGCTTAAGGCTGGTGAGACGGGAAAGTTTCAAGTGGTGCTGACCACCCCGGAGAAGAAGAAGCTGTGGGAAGGGCCGTTCGAACTTGTGATTGGTTCCGGGAACGGAATCGCGGGGTTCGACCGTGGAGTGGCTGGCATGAAGAAGGGTGAGAAGCGCACCATCGAGGTCCCTTCCGCGCTGGGATACGGGACGAAGGGAATGCCCCCCACCATTCCGCCGAATCAGGCGTTGGTGTTCACGGTGGAAAGACTGTAGCCGAATTCGTTAAATTCGCGCAGGACCAACTTCGCTTAAAAATCAGGACTTTCCCTGAGTGACATTCGCGGATGGGTGCACCAACCTTTCCGCCATGCAACTTCCGCAGTTCATTGGAATTGACGTACCACGGCCTTTTGGCGCTTCATTGGCGCTAATTAAGTGGTCGTATTTGCGGTTTTTGCGCAGCAACGCAAAGCACTCAAACTCCTTGGGTTGTGCTGTTGACAACCCTGTATTGGCAGTCATTGGCAGTCGAACCATCCGGCACAGGGCAGACCCCCCCGATTGTACCCCGCCCCGGGCCGAAGACCCTAACGCAGCAAACACAGGCAACTTCCATGGAAAGAGAATTCAAACACGGGCGACGACACATGATCGTCCGGGTGCTTCGTTTCCACAAGGAAGAGCAAGGCGCAGTGATGGTGGAATTTGCGATCATCGCTCCGCTGTTCATCTTCCTTATCACTGGCACGATCCAATTGATGGGCATGACTCACGCGGACTCGCTCCTGCAATACGCGAACTTCATGGCGTTGCGCGCGGGAACGGTTCATTACGAGAACATCGCGCGTAACTGGGATCCGAACCGAAGCGGCGGCAGTGAAGCCGATCGCTTGAACAACAAGCTGACGGAAGTGATGGAGGACGCCGCGTGGCACGGCCTTGGGCCGTTCGCGTCGGGCCTTGCGGGCTACGAGGACCTTTCCTCCGTCCCGATCGTCCTTGGCGTGCGCGTTCCGAACTCACGCGCGATTTCCCACGCTCCTGCCGCGGCATTCAACATCGACGTGACGGCGGGCCGCATCAGCATGCCGGGCGAGCAACGCTACCTGCCGAACTGGCTGACGTCGCAGACGCAGATCGACTTGGGGCTTCCCATGCCATGGGTTGGCACCGCGATCGCCGGGCTGCAGCGCACCGACCAGTCTGATGCACCCACGCCGCAGGAAATGGCCCAACGCGGCATGGACCCCTTCAGCAATGTGGACAATCCCTTCTCCGCTTCCGACGATGTGAAGCGCGGATTGTACAATATGGACTTTGTTCCGCTGATCAGCGATGCAAACCTTGATCGCCGGAATGACAACTACGAGGATCGCACGGTCATGTGGCCGTTGAATGTGGGCGGAATCAATGTGTTCCACGGTGGTTCCGGCTCGGCGACCTACGGCTCGACGATCGACACCGGTGCATCGCGCACCCAACCGGCGGCTCTTCCGATTCAATCGCGGTTCCGCTGATGAACTACGCGACCACAAACAAGCTGCTGAAGAAGGGAATACCGAGGACCATCGTTGGCCAGATCACCTGGTCGGTGCTGATTCTTGCGCTGGTGGCCCCCGCAGGCTATCTGGCGGGCTACTTCAAGACGCGTGATCGCGCGTCGAACATGCCCTATGCGGAAATCATGTCGCAGAAGGCGCAGCGCCTTCCCGAAAACATCGAGGCGCCGGAGACGATCTCGCTGCTGCTGCAGCCCTTCGGCCAGACGGACGTGGAGTCCAGCTTCCTGAGCGGCCGCCGCATCTGGCGCGCCGAGTATGAAGTGAATCGCAATCGTTCCGACGCACAACTGCTGGCGGAGGTTGCGCGCATGTGGCGCAACCATGGCCTGCGCGTGGATGTGAAGGAACAGACTGTTTCCGGATACGACGCCGATAGCGAGACGCTGTTCCTTGGCAATCGCAACGGTGACGAGCAGTTCATGATCTTCGCCTATGAGAAGGCGAGCAGTGATGTGACAGAAGTGGACGCAGGCGCAATGTATCGCGCGAATGACCTGCCGCTTCCGCCGCAGGGCGCGGAAGTGGTGGACTGTTCAGGGCCGGGGGCGGGCAACATTTCCGCCTTCCGCGTTTCGGGCAACTACGCAGCCCAGGATTACCTGCAGGACATGGAACAGATGGGGTGGACACGCATTGAGTCCGCCGACACGGCGTTTCAACTCGATCCAAATGTGGAAACGCTGGCGATGATGAAGAAGGGAGAGCGTCATGCAACACTCACGACGATGGCGCTTCCCCGTGGTGAACAGCTCATTTCTTTGGTGATCTTCTAATGTTAACTCCAAGACCACTTCGTGTTGTACGCCGTTTCGGCAAGGACGAAGACGGCGCCGTGATGATCCTCACGGTCATCCTGATGATGCTGATGGTGAAGGTTGCGATGAGCACCTTCAACGTCGGCGTGCTGTCCGCGGAACGCATCCGCCTTCAGATGGTTGCCGACATGGCATCCTACAGCTCTGCCGTATGGCAGGCGCGCTTCCTGAACTTCTGCGCCTACACGCGCCGGGCGATGATCGCAAACTATGCCAATGTCTGCCTGATCACGGCGGCGGACGGCCATTCCCAGATGATCCACGCGTACCATGAAAAGGAAACGCGCTACGTCATCCCCGGATGCCCAACCCATTGGGCCAATGGCAACAAGACGGACCCGGACAACAACCTGGGTTTTCCAACACCGCGCTCCACCGTGGAGATCATCGATCCCATCTGGCAGAACGTGATTCGCCCGGTTTACTTCAGCAAGAACCCCGGTCCGGGAATGGAACCGCGTGAATGCGCGGAACACCTCAGCAAGATGTACGCGAACGCGCAGCAGGTCATGTTCGATTTTGTGAAGGACTATCACAAGACGATCGTGCCGGACATCGTGAAGGCTTGCAATGACCAGCCCCAGCGCGGCCTGTGCAACATTGATGAGGAAATGACGGCCTACAAGACGACCATCACCACGCTGAACGCGTCGGCCAATGGCGTACTGAACACCAACATGGTGGAGCAGAAGAACCTGAAGTTCTATGAAGAGGACATCAAGAACCGCTGGGACGACTTCACGGACCCGGAAAACGGCGGCTTCTGGGTGATTCCCCCGACGCTCCCCTACTTCTCATGCCGCCCCTACTGGGCGATCGACCCCTTCTACTGGATGACGACGTATCCTTCGTTCTGCCCGGACCTAACGCGCTTCGCCTGCAATCCGATGTATGATGATGACTGGGAAGTGCAGGCGCTCTTCATGGAGGCGGCGCGCTTCGATTTCGACACGGACAGTGGCCAATGCTACACGAATGATTCCGGCCCGCGCTTCCCCAGCAACTACTTCGCAGGCTGGCAACTGGTCTGGGACCCGGTCTTCACGCAGGCGTGCTTCTACCTCCCCGTGATGATGCCGATCATCAGCAACGACAAGTGGGAACCCGATCCCGAATACACCCTGCTTTACAAGTCGGATGACCTGAAGATGTTTGACATGAAGACAACGCAGGCGGAGGAAATGGAGCCTTCCGTCTACGTGGCGCTGGTCATCAAGAAAGGGGAATTCGTCGGCACGCGCCAGGGTGACGGCCTGCTGTTCGACAACATCGGCGTTCCGCTGGGCGATCAGGTGCAGGACATGATCGCCATCAGCCGCGCGAAGGCCTACTTCCAGCCACGCTTCGACCAGTCGGTTTACAAGCCGAACCTCTACTACCCCTACTGGGAGGCCAAGCTGGCTCCCGTGTTTGGCGGTGGCTACAACGACACGACAGATCCACTCCGGAATAATGGCTCGATGGTGATTGCATCGATGATGCAGGCGGTGCAGGGCGACGGAGCCAGCGCGCCGGGCCTCTACCAGAGAATCAAATACTGAGGCGATGACCATGACACCGACCATGACCAACATATCGGAAGAAAAGAACGAGCATCACTACAACATCGTGAAGGATGAATCGGGCGCCGTGATGGTGGAATTCCTGATCTGCGCACCCTTCCTGATCACGATCATGCTGGCCGTGTTTTACTTCGGCGACGTCAGCCGCTTCCTGACCTCCAGCCATCAATGGATGGCGGTGCAGACATGGCGCACCGTCGGCAAGGGACAAACGGGTGAATCAAATTCCTTCATGTTCCAAGCAAGTGAATTCGTCCCCATAAGCATCAGCCAGCAATTGCAGGTTCAGCCACTCATTACGGACATATCGAGTGAGGGCACGACGGGCCGCGTTATGGCGTCTGCCATCTATTCCGGCGCGCCGAATCTGGTTGGGCAGCCTTTCAAGGTGCTTGAAGCACCGGAGGACACCTACTATCGCGACAAGTTGTTCGACCCGGCGTCGCTTGGTGGTCCCGGTGGCAACCTGATCTACCGGAACACCTCGTACACCACGCCGCTGCTGGGCATCATCAACAGCTTTGTTGGCAATCCCACCGGCGAAAACATCGCGCCTCCGCTGACGACCATCGACGCCCACTATGCTTCCAAGGGCTCCATCATGAACGACCCTTATTCGGTGTTCTGGGGCAACGACGCCATCAATCGCATTCGCCGCGTGGATCGCTACACGACGGTTCGCAATCCCGCCTACGATATTGCCTATTTGGCGCACACAATCGTCAGCGGTGGCCTGAACATCGTGGGTGATCTTTCCCAGATCATGAGCGATGCGGGAACCTCCAGCTTCGGCAGCGGCCCCAGCATCGGCTTCCCCAGCAACTTCGAACACGCGCAGCCATTCCGCAAAGTGGACAAGCGCATTAACGAATCCAGCCACGACGTGTCGGGGTCGGTCGATTTCGGCCGCGGCCTTGCCGACAAGAACAAGCTGACCGCCGTCAGCGGCGATGAACTTTGGAGGTTGGTCCAATGAAAAAGTTCCCCTACAGGAAAACAAAATCCTTCTTCCGTGCCTTCGCAAAGGATGAGGACGGCGTGATGATGACGGAGTACGTCATCATCCTGTCGATGCTGGTGGTGGCCACGATCTGGCTGAACAAATCGGCGGACACGCTGTTGTTCGGCGCCGATCCCAACCAGCGCACCGGCAATCCGCAAATGACGGACGACGTGATCAACGCAGAGTCGGGCATCGATGGCCTTGCCAAGCAGCGCATGCTTGAAATTCGGAATGAAAAAAAGCGTGCCTACCTGAGCCAGGTGTATATACACCTGTCGCGTCCCTAAATCCGTTCCGGACTGGTTCCAACGCGGCGCTTCGTAGGAAGCGCCGCTTTTTTTGTCCTCCCGGTGAAAATTTGCAGGTTGCTTTTACCTGAAAAATGCAAACAAATGCCTGAAAAATTCCCCGCAGAGGTTGACTTCCCGTCTTGTTGCACTGATCAATATATTTGAATCAAGGATTGAATACGGACAGGATGACCTTGCCGACCTTCGTCGAAAACGAGAGCATTCCCAACCTTCCATTTATCCCGCGAGCGCTGCTTTGCCAGGGGTCGTGGGGGGAGGTTTGGCGCGCTTCACACGAGGCATTCGGCTCCGTGCTGTTCATCGCCTATTCCAGCGGGGAAGGCGAAGAGCTGTTCGCCTCCGCACAACGCGGATTATCAAGGTGGAAACAGAATGCTGAGGCGGGCTCGCACCGGCTGCTGAAAATCTTGGACATGAACGATGGCGCGATTCCTTTCCTGATCGTGGAGGACACGGGGGAAAAATCGCTGACGGAATCGCTGGCGCACCATCATGGCCATCCCTCGCTGGAGGCGCTGGCAAAGGCCATCAAGGAAATTTCCCTCGGCGTGGCGGAAGCCGATGAATGGGGACTCACTCCCATTGGCCTCACCCCCGATTTGGTCATGAAGTGCCCCGACGGATCGCCGGTCCCTTGGAAGATTCTTCCCATCGCTCCCGGCGCGCCGATTCAGCGCCGCGCGACCTACTGTGCGAAATACCTCCCTCCCTCGACGATGGGTGGTGATATTGCCTACGAGCCGCAGAACTGCGACACCTACGCGTTGGGACAGATTTGGATGGACCTCATTCGCATGTACCAGAAGGAAGCGGATGAGATGCACAAGCGCGTGCTGCTGGAATGCGGGCTGAAGGAGGCGGTCGCGGGCGCGCTGCAAAAGATCGAAGGTGAAGTCCGCCCGGCGACCGAGGTTGCGGAAATCGCCCAGCATTGGTTGACGCGGTTTCATCGCAAAAAGGACGAAATTCTGGTGCGGGTTTCCTCGGCAAAGTACGACGAGGAGAAGGGGCCCGCCAGCACCGACGAGAACATTTTGGCGCAGTTCACCTCCGATGAAGAACACACGATGATTCTTCCGTCGAAGGTGGTTTCCGATCCCACGCGGCCCTCCACGTCCGCGATTCCCATCGGGAAGATGAATTTTCAGCGCTACCCCGTGAGCGAGGGGAGTGGCGATATTTCCGACGAACCGACTTTGATTCCCGGCCCGGCACTTGTTGAGCGGCAGCCCGCAAAGGAACCGGCGCAAGCTCCCCCCGCAGAGGGCGCCGCAGCACCGCCGCGTCCGCCCATGGCAAGGCCGGCAGGCGGCTGGGTGCCACCGGAAGCCTACGAGGTGATTGAAACGCTGGGTTCAGGTTCGATGGCGCGGGTGTACAAGGCTCGCCACAAGGTGCTCGATCGCATCGTGGTGCTGAAAGTGTCCGCACCGAAGCCCGGCGCCGGCATCGAGGAAAACCCGCAGCGCCTGCTGCTTGAGGCGCGCAC
>JADZDZ010000178.1 GCA_020850785.1 Candidatus Sumerlaeota bacterium
ACTACCGATCACCTCCGCGCAGATTTCATGAAATCGTGTAACACAAACGTCATCCCGTGCAAGTCCTTCATGTACAAATGTAAATCCCAGAATCTCAAAATATATGAGCCGCAGGAGGTAGTAATGTCACAGCCCGCGACCGCGCGGGCCAAACAAATTTCCAGAAATTTGTTCTGGAAGGGGAAGGTGGCGGGCAATTTGTTACATGGTGCGGCGGGTTTTTACCCAGCGCATCACGCGGTTATTCTTTTGCCGGTGGCGCGGGAGTCGGCGCCGCTTCGGCGGTGGTCGGTTCCGGTGCCGCCGTTGGTGACGGGGGTGGAATTTCCGTTGGCGGAGGCGTTGGTGTTGGCGCCTGCGTTGCGGTAGGTTCCGGTTCCGGCGTGGGGGGAGGTTCCGTGACAACGGGCTCCGGCGTGGGTGCGGGCGTGGCGTGAGGCGTCGGCGTCACTTCTGCGGGAGGCGCGGGCTGTGGTTCCTCGACTGCGGTTTCCTCATTCAACTTTTCTGCGGCCTGATCGGCGGCTTGGTCGCTGATCAGATTCTTGTCATCCTTCTTTGAAGCGTTGGCGGCCTTCTCTGGAGCTTCCTGCGAGGGAGGCGGGGGAGGAGTGTCGATCGCGGGTGCGGCGGATTCCTCGGCGGATTGATCCGCCATTGGTGCGGCGGACTTGGAAAGGCGCTGCGCGTTTTCCGCTTCCTTTTTCGCTTCTTCCTCGGCGAGCTTCTTTTCTTCCATCTTCTTCTTGAAGGCGGCGTTCTTGGCCCGCTGTTCCGCGAAGGGCCCGTCGAGCTTCGGTCCCGGTTCCGTGGTCGCCTCGCGGTATTTCACGTTGTAGCCGAACAAGGTGTCGTCGTCGTAAATATCGACGAGCACAAATCCCAGCGCCAGATCGAGAATTTCCTCCGGATAGACCCCCGCATCGACGGCGATGATGGGGAGCACCGCCTCCGCGCCGATGCTAAGGTGGCGCTGGCGGCCATCATCCCAGTGGGGGAGGTTGCGCAGGATGCGGCGATCCTGAATGGCGGACCAATCGTCGTTGGCGCGAAGGAAGCCATTGCCGACCACTGGTTCCATTTCGTTGTAGGAACCGTAGAGCACGGAAATCCCCGCTTCGCGGCGGCGTTCGTCCACAAGGCCGAGGCCGCGGCGATCAAGGCCGAAGTATTTTCCATCAAAGGTGACGAAACCGACCTGCGCGAGCGACGTCACACGTGCCTTTGCGCCGATGCCCTTGCCGTCGCGCGGCATGCCCACGCGCAGGCGGAACACGTCCATCGTGTCGTACACGCGATCCTTGCCGTAGGTGAGAACTCCCTTCAGCACATCAACGACGTCCGCCTGCACGCGCGCGGTGCTGAAAACCAGCGTCGTCGCAAGGAGTGCCGCCATCACGAGTTTGTTTCGTCGCATTCTCATCAACCTTTCGCTGTCCCTGCTCGTCCTGCGATCTCAGCCCTCATCCAACAAGACCCTTGCGAGTCAAATAGCGTTCGACTTCCAGCGCCGCCTTGCAGCCGTAGCCCGCAGCGGTGATGGCCTGCCGATAGACGTGATCGTGCACGTCGCCGGCGGCGTAGACACCCTCGATGTTTGTTTCCTGAGCGTCGTTGACAATCAGGTAACCATTTTCATCAGCGGTGAAGGCACCATTGAGGAATTTGGTGTTTGGCGTGTGGCCAATGGCAACAAACATTGCATCCACGGGGAGGTCGTTGCGGCTGTTGTCCTTCAGGTTCTTGAGCTTGAGATGGGTCGTCTTCGGGAACTTTCCACTCAGGTCGCCGCCGACGTCCTCCACGACAGTATTCCAAAGGGGCTCGATCTTTGAATTCTTCAAGGCGCGTTCCGCCATGATTTTGGAGGCGCGCAATTCTTCGCGGCGATGAATCAGGTAAACTTTCTGGGCCAGCTTCGCCAGATAGGTGGCTTCCTCCGTTGCGGAATCGCCGCCGCCGACGACGGCGACCGTCTTCCCGCGGTAGAAACCGCCGTCGCACACCGCGCAGGTGTGGACGCCGCGGCTCCAGAAAGTTTTCTCGCCGGGAAGGCCGAGCATCTTCGGCGACGCACCGGTGCAGATGATGATCGTGTGCGCCTTAATCACCGCGCCGCCGCCTGCCTTGAGCGTGAAGGGACTGGACTTGGCGTCGATGGATTCAATTTCTTCGTAAACGATCTCCGTGCCGTAACGCTTCGCCTGCGCTTCCATGTCGGCCATCAATTCGGGGCCGTCGCGGCCTTCGGGGAAGCCGGGGAAATTTTCGACTTCGGTGGTGGTGGTTAGTTGTCCGCCAACCTGAGCACCGGCGTAGACAACCGGGGAAAGATTGGCGCGGGACAGGTAAATCGCGGCTGTCCAGCCGGCGGGTCCGCTGCCGACAATCACTACATTTCTGATTTCGTTCGAGTTGGATGTCATCAGTACGTTCTCGGTTCCTTCACGCCAAGAGGCGAAATAACATAGAACGCAAGACGGGGACCAAGCAGAGGCGCAACGACTTCCCGCGCTATTGTGTCGATTGCAGGCGTTTGGTGGCGGAGGCGACGAATTCCGCGATGTTTTGCTCCGCACGGGGGCGGACGCGCGGAGGCAGGCCCGCCTTCGTTTCCTCCGCAAGGTCGAGCACCTGCCGCGCCTCCGCTTCGCTCAGGTTGCCGGCGTCGATTTTGTCCGCCATTTCCATCAGCGCGTAGTAGCTCTGCAGCGCCAGTTGCTTGCGGGCGTACTCCAGTTCCTCCTGCTGCGTCGCATCAATGGCGATGTCGGCGGCGCGAAGGGTGCGCTCCGCAGCAATGGCATCGCGCCAGCGTTCCTCGGCGATGGCCGTGGTGAGTTTCGACGTCAGTATCTGCGAGCGCCGGGAAGCCATGCGCGATTCGAGTTCGGAAAGCTGCCGCGCGTTGTCCCCCTTGGGATCGTCGAAGCGTTGGATCTCCTTCACCGCGTTGCCGAAGGCGGCGGTGTCGCCCGCATCGATGGCTTTGCTGGCGCGCGCGAAGGCGGAGGCGACCAATTCGCGCGTTGTGTTCGCAAGTTTGGTCTCCAGCTTTTCGTGAACCGCCGTGTATCGGGCCTTCAGTTTGGTGGTAAGCGTGAGGGGGGCGATGGATTCAAGCAGTTGGCGGGCTTCACGATCCTCATCCGCGCGTTCGTGGCGCTCTGCGGCAAAAAGGCGGTCGAGAATTTCCGACTCCAGCGCATCGTGGAAGCGGATTCGCTCCTCGTCGCTTCTGATGGTGTTGCCGAGTTTCTCCGCCTCCGCGAGGCGGCGCTGGTTGAGCGCGCTCCAGGCGCCTGAGACCGTGGCGATGTCTCTTGCCGCGGCGGAGCGCGACTCCTTGGGAATTATGGTGGTGATGCCACCAGCGTCACGCGTTGCGTACAGGAGCGAGCCGCTGACGATCGCGGCGAGAAGGACCGCGATCCCGGCAATCACGTAGGATCGGTTGATGGCCTGAATGTTCTTGGGAAGCTGGTCGCTGGCGGCCAGATTTCTATGAGCGCGTAAGGACTGGGGGTTGAGTTGCAGTGCCGCGCGCCAGGCGTCCTCGGCTTCGGCGGCGCGGTTGAGGCGGGCGAGGATCGTGCCGCGAAGAACGTGGGCTTCCGCAAGGGCGCTGTTCAGCTCAAGCGCCGTGTCGAGTTCGCCAAGGGCTTCCAGCAGATGGCCTTCGCCGGCGTGTTCGACTGCGGTGTTGAAGTGCGATTTCGCGCGGTTGATGAGCAGCCGCAGCATGGCGAGGTCCTTCCCGCAGTGATAGCAGGTGGCACGGTCGTCGCGATTTTCTGTTTTGCAATGTGGGCAGCGCATCGAATAATGCGACAATTCATTTTGCTGCGGGCTGCGGCCCGTCAAGCGGAGTGGAAGCGGCGAGCGCAGGGTCGGCCTTCTTCACGGAGCGTATATACATTATGCCGGTAACTCCCCCCTTGATGGCGGAAATCTCCACGGCCTCTCCCTCCTGAAGGGAATCATAAAGAACCTTCGTGACGTTGCAGGAGCCGCTGGCTTTGTCCCCCTTCACCTTGACAGTCCATTTCTCGCTGCGGTGCTTTCCGGTGGAAGTACGGTGGGCGTCCTTGTGGGTTTTGGAAACGACCACCCCCTGCGAGGTCACCGGCACCCCCTTGATATGATCCCCCGCGATCACGGCAACCACGCCCATCATGACCAGCGTCACGGCAAAGCCAATGAGCAGGCGGATTTTCTTCAGGCGAAAATACCAGTCAAATCCTTCGATTTTCATGATGGTTGAGGTTGCCAGCTTCCGGGGCTGAATGCAACCGTTGTGATGGATTGTCGTCCGTTTTTCCGTTGACGGTGGAGCCGGGCCGGAAGCACTTTCCAGCCCCTTCTGAGCGGGAGTAACTCAGTTGGTAGAGTTCCAGCCTTCCAAGCTGGTTGTCGCGGGTTCGAGTCCCGTCTCCCGCTCCATCATTTACCGAACAGATCAGGCGTTTTCGGCGGTCGCACATTCCGCTTCGCCACATCCGGATTTCCACCGATGGATCTCATGCGGGGGATTGGTTTGGCGGACAGGGGCCACGAATGGGATTGAATTTGTTGGAATGTCGGCAGGTATGTAGGTCGGTGAAAGAAAGGATGAAGCGCACCATGATGATGTCACGATTCCTTCCCGCAGCGGCCATTGCGGCTTTGCTTGTTGTCAGCGCGAGTCCGGTTCCAGCGCCGCCGACCGATGGTTCCGCAGCGAAGGCGCCCGTCGTTGCGGAACAGGATTTTCTCGTCAAGGCTCAGAGGTATTTTGACGGGTCCCCCGGCGACAAGGCGCGCTATGAGCCGCTGCTCAAGTCGTTCAAGGATTGGGCCGCGATGATGAAGCGGAAGGAGGGATGCTTTGTGACGGGCGCAACGCTTTCACGCGGCGAAAGCGAATCGTCAGACCTGCAACTGTATGCCGCGATTCAGAACAGCGCGGGGAAGGCAATCGCGAGGATTGAGTTGGACTGCGTTGTCTATACACCGGGGCGCACGATTCCGTGGGCAGCGAACACCGTGACGATTCCCGTCAGCGGCGGTATTGAGCATGGCGAGTTGAAACGGCAGACGGCGATGCTCGACAAGAATGAGCAGCAGTGGAAGGCCGCATTTGATGCGCTGGAGCAGGAGGGAAACCTGCGGCTGGATTGTCATGTCACGCGCGCCTTCGACAAGGATGGTTCGCTGATCGGCTTCTTCAATCCCACAAGCGCGGATCATGACCAATTGCGTGAATTCGAGAACAAGATCGGGTACGAGGGTGACCAATTAGCGAAGTCCGGGAGGCGTGAATTGAAATACACGGCGGAAAGCATCACCCGAAAGTTCGGCGCGCTGAAGTAGCCAGCGACCACGTGGTTTCTGGGCGAAGGCATGGGGGTTGACAGCTTTCGCTATTTGGCATCCAATGCATTGCTTCCAAGAATGGCCGAAAATTGCGCCATCCCGTGAGACACAATGCGAAACCCCGCTTTGCTGCTTCGCTTTGCATTTGTTGGACTGATTGCGATCTGTGCGATGATCGCGCACGCAGATGACATGTCGCTTATCCCCGCCAATTCCCGCTGGCGGTATCTTGATGATGGTTCAGATCAGGGAATCGCGTGGCGTTCGACGGACTTTGATGATCGCGGCTGGAAATTGGGGCGATCAAAGTTCGGCTATGGTGACAACAATCAAACAACGTTGATTGATTATGGCACCAGCACGACAATGGTGAATATCACCAACTACTTCCGACGGCCTGTCTTCATTGCGGATGTGAACCGATTCTCGTCGCTGGAAATGAAGCTGCAGCGCGATGACGGGGCGGTTGTTTATGCAAATGGCGTGGAGGTGTGGCGCAGCAACATGCCTGCGGGAACCATCACCAGCGCCACCACTGCCAGCACGGCGGCGGCTTCACAGGCTGAGGAGGAAAAATTCACCACTGCGACGCTATCGCTGGGAAGCCTGCACAACGGCACAAATATTTTTGCAGTTGAGGTTCACCAGCTCGGCCCGACCAGCAGCGATGTGGGATTCAACTTTGAATTGGTGGGGCACACCTTCTCTCCCGTCTGTCCCGATGAAATTTCCTTCGCCGCGTTGGGTGACTATGGCGATTCGACAGATGCGGCCCAGGACGTGGCGGACATGATTAATGGCTGGGATCCCGAATTCATCGTAACAATGGGAGACAATAATTATCCACTGGGACAGCAGAGCACAATTGATAGCCACATTGGCAAGTACTACCACCGATTTATCT
>JADZDZ010000179.1 GCA_020850785.1 Candidatus Sumerlaeota bacterium
GCGCGTTGCTCGTCGAATCAGGCCGCGATGGCGACGCGCGCGCCGTCCTTGAAAGCGCGCTTCAGCACGAACCCGACCACATCCCCTCGCTCGTCAAGCTGACGGTGCTGTTGATCGAACTGAACGAAACGCAACGTGCGCGCGCCCTGATCGAACGCGCGGCCGAACTCGTTCCCGATGACGTTGATGTGCAGATCGTACTCGCCTACGCCTACCGCAGCGCAGGCCACCTGACGAAGGCGCTTGAGACGCTTCGGCGCGCCGAAGGTGACGCCCCACACAACGCCACAATCCAAACGCTGGCCGGCCAGATCGAACTGGAAATGAAGCACCCCCGCCGCGCGGCCCGCCGCTTCGAACGCGCGCTCCAGCTTGACGAACACGACGATCGCCTGCTCCCGGAGCTGGCCTCCGCCTGCACCTACGGACTTCGTCCCGTCCTGTTCGCACGCGCTTGGAAAAAGGTCGCCGCCGCCCACCCCGACAGCGTTCTCGTGCACTACTATGGAATCTTTGTCGCGCTCTACACGCTTCGGCTCGGCGCACTCATCAAACACATCATCTTCCTGAAAAAAAAGTCGACGTACCATCTCCGCAGCGCCGCCCGTATTCTTTTGAGGATACTCGCTTTCATCGGGCTGTTGCTTTACATCTGGACGAGGCACTTCAACTGATGGAACTGCGCGTTTGCGACGCCTGTGGGCGCTGGATCGAAGCGAACGAAACGCTTTTCATCATGAGCGTCACCCTGCAGGCGGAAGCGGGACCCGTTGACCTTGATGCAAGTGCCCCCGGCGACGTGCGCGACGAATTCGAAAAACTCGTGCAGGCCATGGAGCGCATGACCGCCGAACAGATCGACGAGGCCACCGACGAGGTTCACGAAAATTATCGCTTTGCCTTGTGCGCGGAATGCCGCAGGGATGTTCACCATCGCATGAAAAGCAGAAGCAACATCACCGGAAGTTATTGAGGCCCGTTCCCACCCCCCAGGAGCACCGCAATGCAGACAATTTCAAACTTCGCATCAACGCAATTCGCCTTCGCCATCATGATCTCGCTGTTCCTCCTCGCCATGGGCGGCGGCATCGTCGCCAAGTTTGACAGCAAATGGGGCTATGTCCTCATGCTCATTGCCGTCGTCTTCGGCCTCTTCACGCTGCGTGCAAACCGCATCATATAACACGCATCCGGAATCACCACGACCGAACGGCTCTGGGTTGTATAGACAGGAGCTGGACAAGATGGATGAGAGTTGTTGTTTCCCATCCATCTCACAATGAAAACGCGCTGCTTCTCGTGGCGAGGGCGTCCCGCCCTCGCATGTGCGGATCAACATGGAGCCTTCGGAAATCAGGAAAAGAGATAATGAGAAGTGTCTTTCCGTGACATCACTCGTGGCCGAAAGGAATGCGTGGGCGAGACGCCCACGCCACGAAAAACACCCATTCATCTGGTCCATCTCATTGTTCAATTGAAGCCACTTCTATCGACGCATCTCACAATGAAAACGCGCTGCTTCTCGTGGCGAGGGCGTCCCGCCCTCGCATGTGCGGATCAACATGGAGCCTTCGGAAATCAGGAAAAGAGATAATGAGAAGTGTCTTTCTGTAGGCCGCTCGTGGCCGAAAGGAATGCGTGGGCGAGACGCCCACGCCACGAAAAACACCCATTCATCTGGTCCATCTCATTGTTCAATTGAAGCCACTTCTATCAACGCATCTCACAATGAAAACGCGCTGCTTCTCGTGGCGAGGGCGTCCCGCCCTCGCAATCTCCGGATCACCGTAACGCTTCGAAAAACGCCCTAATTCCCCACGAGGTTCTTCTTTTTCTCCGGAGCGCTGCCGCCGAAGGCGAAATCCCGCGTCACCAATTGTTGGTCGTTCGTCAGCGTGATCACCTCAAGAATGTCCGACTTCAGTGTCTCGTTGCGGGCGATGATGGAGTAGGTTCCCGCGGGCAGTTTGCCCAGATAGAACATTCCCGACTTGTCCGTCTTCGTGTTCCACTGCCACCACTTGCGCAGCGGCACCACACCGCTTTGCGGCGACGAAAGCAGGTCGATGCGCACTTCCTGCGATGCAACCGCGCTGCCACCGGGGCCTGCAAGAATGCGCCCGTTCAGTTGGATCGTTCCCTCGCCCAGCATCGTCGCGCTCTTGCGCGAACGCACCAGCGCCGTGTCCGCAAAGTATGCCGTTCGCGCGCGCCCCGGCGCCTGCACGGAAATCAGGTAGTAACCCTCGATCAGGTTCTTTGCCGAAAATCCATCGCTCAGGATATCCGTCACGCGAATCGCATCGTTCATCAGCGGATAATTGTCAGACCGCATCGGATACAACGTGACGATGGCGCGGCGCAGGTCCACGTCGGACGCGGCAAACATGCGCCCCTCCAGTTCGGAGTTCGCCCAAAGCTCCACATCCTGTCGCGTGTCCTCGTAGACAAAAACCGTCGCCTGCAGGTTCTTTGTCACCCGGCGCGAGTTCACCCGTCCGCTGTAGGTCAGGTCGTGCGTGCCGGGAAAGAGCCCGCGCAGCGTGTAGTTCCCGCTCGCATCAGTCGTCGTCCGGCGCAGCACATCCTCGTTGATCGCATGTGCCTCCACCAGAATTCCTGCGGCGGGATTTCCGATGCCGTCGGTCACGGTTCCGTAGAGTTTCGCGCCCGGATCAATTGCCAGCACCCCCTCGTCCGCTTCCTTTCCGCGCACGATCTGGATCAGCGGAAAGGATTTCTCCAGATAGTCGGGATGCGTCAGCGTCAGCGTGTAGATTCCCGGCTTGATCGGCGAAATCAGCGTCTTCCCCTCCCCGTCGCTGTTGGCCGCTGGTCCCTCCGGGTCCAGTTTGCCCCTCGCCCCGTTGATCGGTTCCCCCGTGTCCGAATTCACCACCTTGTACTTCAGCGATCCGCCGGGGTTCAGCTTGATCGTGCCGACGGAAAAGACACCCGGTGATTCCACATCGAAGGGGCCCACCGACACCGGAAGGTAATTCGGCGCGCTCACGTTCACGCGGTACTCCCCCGGCGGCAGCATGTCGAAGCGGAATTCGTCGCGCTTGCTGAAGGTGAACGCCGCATTGAAACCCTGCCGACGATCCGCATCGTCACGATACGTTGCCGTCAGCGACACCGTGTAGTTCGGCGGCGGCCCGTTCACATCCGCAATCAGCACACGCCCTTCCAGCGCACCATTGATGGGCATCGTGAATGCCGTCTCCGTCAGGCCGCCGTTCGGCACGATGTCGGGGAAGCTCCACACGATCTGGCGCCCGCCTGTGTCCGTGTTGAGTTGGGCGATCGTCTCCACGTTGAACGCCCCCTCGCCCAGAGTCTCGATTTTGAAGGTGGAATCCGCATTGATCCCTGCACTTCCCGAACCCTTCGCACCCGGCTGTGGACGCGCATTCACGCGCCCTGCCCGCACCGGCTGCAGCAGGTCGTCCTGCACGCGGCCCGCGAGCACGAACGCGGGCTGCATCGTAATCGTCAGCTTCTGAAATTCATCCTTGTCCGAAATGTCGATGCCGCCCGTTGTTGTCAGGTAACCGGAACGGCTCGCACTGACGGTCACTCTTCCCGGCGGCACCTTCTCGAACAACACCGTGCCATCGCGCGCCGTCGTCTGCCTCCACGCCGGCGGCGACGCGTCGCCGGGGAACTGCGAATGCACCAGTTCCAAATTCGCATTGGCAACACCTTCGTTGAAGGGGTCCAGCACCACAACCTGCAGGCCAGTCCCATCGCCCAGCATCACCTGCACGTTGCGCGTGTTGATGTCCCGGTTCAGGATCACCATGTCGCTCCGTGCCTTGCCGTAATCCTTCGCCCAGGCACTGACGTACAGGTGCAGTTCCCCCTGCAGCGGAATTCCGTCGAGCACGAAGTAGCCATCGCTGTTGGTCGTTGTCTTGAAGGTGTCCGCACGGATTCGCGCCGGGCTTCCCGTCGCGTGAAAGAGTTGAACCAGCGCCTCCTCAATCGCGGAACCATTCGGATCGGTCACGATCCCCTCGATCGTGCCACCACGAACCAGCTTGATTTCCACCGGCTCCGGCGGGCTGTCACGCAAGGCCTCCACGCGCACGTTGCTTTCATCGCCAAGGCCCCTCACGTAGCCCGTCGCCTCCGCCGTCAGATCATACAGCCCCTGCGGCAGGTTGATGAACTGGAACGAGCCCGATTCATCGCTCATTGCTTCCGTGTTCTTCGCGATCAGGAAACCGGGGCCCACGCGGCTCTTCAGCATCACCTTCGCATTCACGATGCGCTCGTAGCTGTCCCCGTCCACCACGTGCCCGCTAATGTTGATGCCGGGATAGACGCTAAAATCGACACCCTTCGTCGCCGCGGCCAGCGCAACCGCAACCCCCAGCTTCGTTTCCGAAGTCAGCGACGGGCTGTTCACCGCCACATCATACGTCCCCGCCACCAGCCGCGTGATGCGGTACTGCCCGCTCGTGTTTGTCTTCGTCGTCAGCGCAACGGGCTGCGCGGTGGACTGGGAGATCGCAACGATGCTGATGCCCGGCACGGGTTTTCCATCGTCGTAGTTCGTCACCTTCCCCTCAATCACGCCCCCCGATTGAAGGATGATCACATTCGTCGTCGAGCCGCTCGCCACCTGCTCCGGTCCGTAGGGCGCGTAATTTTCCGCCTTCACGAACAGATTGAATTTGAACTTTGCGGGCAGCTCGCGGAAGATGAAACCGCCCCCCTTCTCGCTCTTGATCACGGAAAGCGGCTTGTCCGGCGTCGTCACATCCAGCGGCGTCAGCGTCAGTTCCGCATTCTCAATCGGCTTGCCGAGTTCATTGCGCACCGACCCAATGATCACCGATTCCGACTCCAGCTTAATCTCGATCGGTTCCATCTTCGCAGTGATTTCAATCTTGCGATTCACGGGAACGAAACCCACCGCCTTCACCCGCAGCGTCATCTCCCCCGCAGGAAGATGCGGCAGGTCGAACTCCCCCTTTTCATTTGTATAGACATCGGTGTAGATGATCCGCACCGGCTCCACGTTCCCCGCATCATGCACGGAAAGGTGATCGCGAAACGCCGTCACCGTCGCGCCGGAGATCACCTGATCGCCCGCCTTCACCACACCCTTCACGCGAATTTCCGGATCAAGGCGCAGCACCACCGGATTCGTGCGCCCGCGCGGTTCCACATCAACCCCCGTCGCGACCGCAGTGGCGTAGCTCTCCTTCTCCGCAATCACGCTCCACTGCCCCGGCGGAACCTTCGGCATCAGGAAAAGTCCCGCATCGTTCGTGTGAACCTCGAACTTCGGCTCCTTCTCCTCCTCCTTTTCCGTCTTCGGTTTCGACTTCTCAAACTTCAGGCGCACAAGGGCACCGGCGATGGGAACGGTCTTGCTGTCCGTCACCCAACCCACGATCTCGCCCGGCTCCTGAAGCATCGCCAACTCCAGCGCCGTCGACGTCGCAAAATCCGTCGTCTTGGGAAACTCCTTCGAATCCCCGTCCGCCGCCGCCTCCGCCACCTCCGGCGTCGGCGAAGGCGTCGCGCGCAGCGCCTTGCTCCCCGCCGACATGTCATTCTTCTGGATCACCTGCTGCGAAAGGTCCTTGTCGGGAACCTTCTCCACCACCTGCGGCTCCTTGCGGAGGCTCCAACTGGCATCATCCAAGTTGTTCAGGAGGCCGATCAGCAAAAGGATCAGCGCAACCAGCAGTAGAGCGGCGAGCGGGAGGCGACTCTTTTGTCTTTCGCGCGGGGAAGACATGAGTGGAGCGGCAGCTTCCTGATGGGCGTGGGAATTTGCACCGGCGGAGCAAATCCACCAACGCAGAACGCCCAATGGTTACGGATTCCTGAGCAGGAAATTCAATCCGAGTTTGCAGGTGGAAAATGGAGCATTCCACCTTCCGCACCCCACCACCCTTTTCGCTCAACTTTCTCCTTGACGTTCACCGAATTTTCGCCCCACTCATAGCGAACGGAAGGCGAAAAGGCACTCCACCAAAGGACGTTAAGCCCATGTACCTGACGCGCAGACAGCGAGAAGTATTCGACTTCATCCGCCAATTCATCGAGGATAATTCCTACTCCCCGTCGCTGGAGGAAATCGCGAAGGGCATGGAACTGTCCTCACTCGCAACGGTGCACAAGCACCTATCCAACCTCGCCACGAAGGGAATCATCAAGCGCCACTGGAACAAGGGGCGCGGCATCGAAATCGTCAGCGACCTCGGAAGCCCCAACATCGTCCAGATGCAACTGGACGCCGCCTACAAGCTCCCCGTGAAGGGCACCGTCGCCGCCGGCCTCCCCATCGAAGCCTACGAAACCGATTCCGAACGCCTCGCCGTTCCCTCCGAAATGGTGAAGAACGCCGACGACACCGTCGTCCTGCGCGTGCGCGGTGATTCCATGATTGATGACGGCATCCACGAAGGCGACTACCTGATCGTCGAACGCGTGAAGGACGCCCGGAACGGCCAGGCGGTCGTTGCGCTTGTCAACGGCTACGAAACAACCGTCAAGCGCCTCTACAAGGAAGGCGAAAACATCCGCCTGCAACCCGCCAACAGCACCATGGCGCCCATCATCGTCATGGCAAAGGACGTCGAAATTCAGGGCATCGTCGTTGGCCTGATACGCAACTACCGCGAATAGCGCCCACCGGCGGCGGAGGCACCCACCCCCACCGCCGCAATGAAGCGCTTTGTCGCGGAAAATTCCATCCTTCCCGCAAACTGCGACGCTTGGCCCGCGAAACCAAGCCGCGCGACCCCCATTTAGCCCTTTCCCTCTGCCGATAAGTGTGCATTTATCGGAAACGGCGTTGCAGGACCACGCGCCACCAACCGCCCGGAGCTTCCTCATTCCCCATGGATTGCGTAGTGGCAATCGACGGGCCTGTCGCCGTCGGAAAATCATCGGTCGCGCGCCGCGTTGCCGCAGCGCTGGGCATCCGCCATATCAACACCGGCGCCATGTATCGCGCCGTCGCACTCAAACTCATGCGCCTGCGCGGCGACGATCCCAACGTCGATGAAGCCACCATGGTGGACATCGCCCGCAACGCCCGCATCGACCTCCCCCGCGAAGGCGGCGTCCTGCTCGATGGCGAGGACGTCAGCGACGCCATCCGCGATGAACAGGTCAGCAACTTCACCGCCGTCGTCGCCGACAGCGCAAAAGTGCGCGACATCCTTGTCGAACACCAGCGCCGCCTCGGCGCCGACGAACCCTCTGTCCTGGAAGGCCGCGACATCGGCACGGTCGTCTTCAAGAACGCCGCATTGAAAATTTTTCTCGATGCATCACCGCAGGTTCGCGTGGAACGCCGCGTCGGCCAACTGCGCAGCAAGGGATTGCCGGTCAACCGCGAGGAGGTTTTTCAGGACCTTCTGGAACGCGATCAGCGCGACCGCCTCCGCCCGACCGGCGGCCTGAAGATGGCCGATGACGCCACGCTGATCGACACCACACACTACGAAGAGGATTTCGTGATCGAACTGATCTGCGCGCTCGTTCGCGAACATCCCTGCTTTCAGGAACGGCTCGTGGTTCGGACGTGAGCGAAGCAGCAGAAAAACAGGAACCAGCGCAACCCCCCGCCGAAGGAAAAAACTACTATCGCGTTTATCCCGAATGGCTGAACGCGATCGTATATTTTTTCTGCCGCGTGATGGTCTACATCGTCGCGAAGCTGATGTTTCGCGTGGAAGTGAGGGGCTTCGGCAACGTTCCCGCCACGGGAGCCGTGATGATCGTGGCCAATCACGGAAGCCACCTCGACCCGCCCCTTTGCTCCCTTGTCTCGCGGCGTCGTCTTTCCTACCTCGCAAAATCCGATCTGTTCGAGAAACGTTCGCTTGGATATTTCATTTCATTCCTCGGCGCATTCCCCATCCGCCGCGGCGAAGGCGATCGCGGTGCCATTAAAACGTGCATCAATATCCTGAAGCAGGGAAAAGTTCTGCTCATTTTTCCCGAAGGCACGCGCTCGCCCGATGGAACAATTCAGCAGGCAAAGACAGGAGTCGCAATGATTCTGTCCCAGCTTCCCGACACCGTCATCGTTCCCGTCAGAATCGACGGAAGTTTTGAAGCGTGGGGAAAAAACGGCGGGAAAATCATGCGCAAAAAAATCATCCTCACCGTTGGGCAAGCATTTCGCGTGGCGGATTTGGGACTGCAGAGCTCGGCCAAAAAGCAGTTGTACCACGATATGGGCCGGGAAATAATGAGCAAAATTATGAGCGCAGGTGCGTGACAACACGCCATTTGCGCCATAAACTTTAACGGCTGGACCATCCCGAAAAATCAACGCAGCCAAACGGAAAAACAGAAGGAGCAACCAGGCCATGGCGCCGAACAATCCCAATACCGACAAGAACCAGCAGGCGGAAGAGCTCGAATTCAGCGACGAGCCCGTGCTCGGCGAAGAGGAAGCGGCACTCGAAAAAGAATTTGCCGCACTACTCGACCAACATCTTCCCGGCGCCGGCGGCGGCAGCGATCAATCGCGCCAGACGCTCATGGACCTCACCGTTGTCGCCATCCGTGACAACGACGTGCTTGTCGATATTGGCGGCAAGGAAGAAGCCTCCATCCCCCTGACCGACTTCCCCCTCATCGGCGAGAAGCGCGACGTCAAGGTTGGCCAGCAAATTTCCGCCGTGCAGATGGGCCGCAACGAGGACGGCAGCCCCCGGCTTAGCCATCGCCTCGCTCGCACACAACAGGCGCAAAAGCACATCCAGCAGGCCCTCGAAAACAAGGTTCCCATTCGCGGCACCGTCAGCAGCGTCGTAAAAGGCGGCGTCATGGTGGACATCGGCCTCGAAGCCTTCATGCCCGCCAGCCAAATCGACCTCTTCAAGATTCCCGACCTGAACAAGCTGCAGGGGCAGGAAATCGAAGCCTACGTGCTGGAGTACGATCCCGGACGCAAGCGCGCCGTACTCTCCCGCCGCCAACTCCTCTTCGAGCGCCGCGAATCCACCCGCAAGGAATTCCTCGACAAGATCATCCCCGGTTCCACTGTGAAGGGGAAGGTGAAGAGCGCCCTCGACTTTGGCGTCTTCGTCGAACTCGGCACCGTGGACGGCTTCATTCCGCGCGAGGAAATTTCCTGGGACCGCGGCAAAAGCCCCGCCGAGGTCATGGCGCCCGGCACCGAAATCGAACTGAAGGTCCTCAACGTCTCCTCCGATACCGGCAAGGTGACGCTCAGCCGCAAGCGCCTCACCGAAAATCCCTGGGACAAGATCGAAGAACGCTTCCCCGTTGGCTCCAACGTGCGCGGCAAGGTCGTCGCCGTCCAGCAGTACGGCGCCTTTGTCCACCTTGAGGAAGGCGTCACGGGAATGATCCACGCCAGCGACATGTCCTGGTCGGCGGGAAACAAGAAGCCCACCGATTACGTGCGCGAAGGCGATGAAGTCACCTGTCAGGTCATCGAGGTGAACAAGGAGAAGAAGCGCCTGTCGCTCGGCCTCAAGCAGCTTAGCCGCGACCCGTGGAGCGACGTGGAGGAAAAATACACCGTCGGCTCGCGCCACAAGGGCACGGTCACATCCATCACCAACTACGGCGCATTCGTGAAGCTCGACGACTTCATCGAAGGCATGGTTCACGTCAGCGACCTCACCTGGGAAAAGCGCGTCAACCATCCGAAGGAATACCTCAAGAACGGCGACGAAGTGGAAGTCGTCGTCCTCAAGCTCGACCGCAACGAACGACGCATCAGCCTTGGCATCAAGCAACTGGCCGATTCCCCCTTCGACGCCTACCTGAAGGCCCACCCACAAGGGAGCATCGTCACCGGCAAGGTCACGCGATTTGCCCCCTTCGGCGCATTCGTGGAGCTGGCACCGGGGCTTGAGGGCCTGATTCACATCAGCCAGATCGATGAGAAGCGCGTGGAGCTGCCCGAAAAGGCGCTCAAGCTGGGCGAAGAAGTGACCGCCAAGATCATCGCCACGGAAAAGAAGAACCAGAAAATTTCCCTCTCGCGCAAGGAAGCCATCAAGGCCGCCGAGAAGGAAAACATCCGCAGCTACATGAAGAAGGAAAACAAGCAGGCCGGCATGGGCTCCATGGCGGAAGCCTTTCAGGCACTGAAGGAAAAGAAAAACGGCTAGGGCCGTCGCAACACCGCTCTCCAAACTCCCCCGCGCAAGCGGGGGAGTTTTTTATGCCCCCTTCAAAGCCGCACCGGGGCTTGCTTTTCCAAGCCAATCCCCAAACCCTAAGCCCCATCCATGCTCTTCCCCTCCATCCACCTCGACGAAAAAAGTTCCGCGCGCGTGTCGCGCGGCCATCGCTGGGTTTTCTCCAGCGACATAAAGAACGCTGACGCTTCCGTGGAGCAGGGCGGGGAAGTTGCCGTTTTCTCCGCGAAGAAGGAGTTCCTTGGCTCCGCCCTTTTCAACCGCAAGGCGCTGATCTCCGCCCGTATATACACGGAAAAAAGCCAGCCCTTCGACGAAGGATACATCGAGGCACAGGTCCGCCGCGCCGTCGCCCTTCGCGAGCAATGGCTCCCCGCGCGCAAGACCTGCCGCCTGATTTTCAGTGAATCCGACGGCCTTCCCGGCCTCATCGTCGAACGCTATGCGAACGTGCTCGTCGTGCAGTTCCTGACGCTGGCGATGGACCTTCGCAAAAATCAGATCGTGTCGATCCTCCGGCGCACGCTCGCACCCGATGCGATTGTGGAGCGCAGCGATTCCTCCGGCCGCGAATACGAGGGCCTGCCCGACAGCGTCGGCGTGATTGACGGCACGCTGCCGGAAGAACTCGTTGTTGATCTGAACGGCATCACCATGCGCGTCGATCTGCTGGCGGGACAGAAAACCGGAATGTATCTGGATCAGGTGGAGAACTGGAATCTGGTCCGCTCCATCGCAGGCGGGAAACGCGTGCTCGACCTGTTCTGCAACGTCGGCGGCTTTGCGCTGAATGCGGCGAAGTTCGGCGCAAGCGCCGTGAAGGCGATCGACTCCTCGGACATGGCGCTCGCGCAACTCGTGTCCAGCGCCGCGCGCAACAGCCTGCCGAACATCACCGCGAAAAAATCCGACGCATTCCTTTATGTGCGCTCCCGGCCGGAAATTTTTGACGTGATCGTGTGCGATCCGCCACCCTTTGCAAAATCACGCAAGCAACTGGAGGGCGCCCTGCGCGGCTATCGCGAACTAAATCGCAACTGCATGAAAATGCTCGGCGAGGGAGGAACCCTGCTGACCTTTTCCTGCAGCGCTGCGGTCTCCGGCGATGACTTTGACAAAATGCTCACGCTGGCCGCGCGCGACGCCGGCCGCACGTTCCGCCTGCTGCCGGGTGGTGCCCAACCCGCTGATCATGCGCCATTGCTTGCCATGCCCGAAACGCAGTACCTGAAGGCACGCGTGCTTCAGGCGGTGGACTGACCCATGCGCCGCACCCATTTGCTGGAAGCACTTGTTGTCGCGGCGCTCGTCCTGCTCTTCTACCATCCACTCCTGAAGTTCGGCTCCATTCAATCGGGCGGAGATTCGGCCAATCTCTTCTGGCCCGTCAAAATCCTCATTCAGGAATCGCTTTGGGGAGAGCACACAATCCCCCTCTTGAATCCTTCTTCCTATTTGGGCGCGCCGCTCGCGGCGTCGTTGCAGCATGCGGTTTTTTATCCGCCGGATTGGATCATCTACGGAATTTTTCCCGCGCATGTGGGGCTGAACATCGGCAATCTCCTTCACCTCCTCCTTGCCGGCGTCGGCGCGTTTTTCTGGCTGCGCGTGGGAATCGGGACTGGGCGCATCGCAGCCATCGCCTGCGGCGCGGCCTTCCCCTGCTGCGCCTGGTTCTGGGGCCAGCAGGAACACATCAACCAGATCGCCGCCGTCTCCTGGCTTCCACTGCAGGCCCTCTGCATCTTCCTGTATATACAACGGCGAATCCA
>JADZDZ010000180.1 GCA_020850785.1 Candidatus Sumerlaeota bacterium
CATTGTCTTCGAGGCCGACAGCATTCGCGTCGTCGGTGTCGATGTGGATTTCCTGCGAGAACTTGTCGCTCACACGGATTTGCACGTCATAAAAAATCACGGGCTTGTCGCCGTCAATTTTCACCATCACCCGATCCTGATCCTTCAGGTTCAGGATCGCGGCCTCCGACGTGTGAAGATGGATGTGGCGATTGGCGCGAATGACACCGCGATCAATCGCAAGATGCCCCTTCGGTCCCACGATCAAAATCCCCGGCGTGTCGCGATGATCGCCGCTGGGGCGCACCGGCGCATCAACCCCAAGGTGGATGCAATCCGTCAGTGATATTTCCACCTGCGTTTCGTTGCGCGCGGGGCCAAGGATTCGCACGCGCTCGATGACGCGCCCACGGGGGCCGATGATGCTCACGGTCTCGTTCGCCGCAAACTGCCCCGGCTGCTTCAACGGCTTGAGCGGCGTCAGCTTCGCCCCCTTGCCGAACAGAATTTCAATCTGGCTGGGGGACACGTGGCAGTGCCGCGCCGAAATCCCGATGGGAATGAATCCGTGCCGTAGGTCACGATCCACCGCGGGATGGGTGAAGATTTCGCACTGCCCTTCCGCCTCCGCGCGGGCGCTGATTTGCGCGCTGTAGGAGGAACCGCCCTTCTTCTGCCCGCCGGAATCGACCGGGCGCGACGGCGCGGGCGTTTCTCCGCCCAACTGGCGCACCACCTGTTCCGTGATGCGGCGAACCAGCTCCGCCTGTGTGACGATGTCGCTCATTGTTCTTCGACGATGACCTTGATGGGGCCATCGGCCAGCAGCGGATCGCCCTCATTGGTTCCCCACAGGTAATAGGTGCCGGGAATGAGCGGCTTGCCGAGATCGTTTTCCATTCCCTCCATCACCACCTTGCTGCTGGTCGTTGGCACCTCCAACATGCGGCTGATGCTGGCGCCGCCGGCGATCATCATTTCCTGAAACGCCTGGTCGAAGTTGCGATGCTCCCCCCAGCGGTAGTAGGCGTCGCGCTGATCCGGGTCTGTATAGACAACGATGTCGAAGCGCTGATCGGTGCCGTAGGCAACGCGCACGGAATTGCTCGTGAAGTTCCGCACCAGCGTGCTCACGAGGAAGGAATTTCCCGCCTTCACCTTGTAATCCTCCCCCGCCTTCAGGCCGGGGATGCTGGTGATCATGCGCAGGCCGTTCTTTTCCTTCGCATTCTTGGGAATCGTGATCGTCTTCTTGAAAGCGGGTTCCTTCTTGGCCGGTTCCTGCGACGCATCGGTGATGGAGATCGCGGAATACATGTCGTCGGGCTCGCCACCGGGCATGGGTTTCGACGTCGTGGTCTGCACGCCTCCGCAGGCGGTGAGGGCAAAGGCGCCGGATATGACAATGAGTGTGGAAATTCTGGAGCGCATGAGTGCTGCCAAGCAATGCGCGAGGGGGATGGTTGCGCTAGCAAAAAGCGCGGACGAAAAAAAATCGCCGATGCTTTCGCACCGGCGACGGGTTGTTTCTGCAAGTGGACTTCCGCTATCAGGAGGAGGCGCCAACGGGTTCCTTCTCTGCGGCGGGAGCGACAGCAGCTTCGTTTGTCTTGCGTTCCGCAAGGCGGGCCTTCTTGCCACGAAGCTCGCGCAGGTAGTACAGCTTCGCGCGGCGAACCTTGCCAAGGCGCACGACCTCGATGCCTTCGATGCGCGGGCTGTGAAGCTGGAAGGTGCGTTCCATGCCGACGCCGAAGGAGATGCGGCGAACGGTGATGGTCTCACGAACGCCCGAACCGCGGCGCTTGATCACGATGCCCTCGTAGGGCTGAACGCGTTCCTTGTCGCCTTCAACGATGCGCACGGCCACGCGAATGGTGTCGCCGGGGCGGACATTCGGGATGTTGCTCTTGAGAAGGGGTGCCTCAACTTCGGCAATCAGCTTGTTAATCATGGCTCGTCTTCCTAATCCTAGCTTCCAGGCAGGTAACTGACTGAACTTGGTTTATCGTTGTCGCAGAGGGCTACCTGCGGGAGCGCGTCCGCCGTCCGTGCGCACAAAGGGTGGGGAGTGAATGCGACACCGGGGTCCGAATGCAATGGGAAAAACGGGGCCGGGCGTTCCATCCGCCGCCGACCCTGCATTCTTTCCATCCCCTGCATTGACACCTTTCCCCCATTGGGCGAAAGTGCATCGTTGAACATGGAACAGTAATCTTTCGAGGAGTTTGGCCATGGGCCGTCAGGCGCGCGATAACCGGATTGTGGCATTGGGAAGAATGTTCGTTGCGGGAGTGATTCTGGCGGTGGCGGGCTTGGCCCCGGCCCAGCCGGCCACTTCCTCCGCCCCGGCGCCGACGTGGCGTGCAGGGGCAACCCTCGCCGCACCCGGCGCGTCGGGGAAACCGGGGACGCTCGCATTCGAAGCCAAGTCCAACGAGCGTGAATACGCCGTTCAAAACACCAACATGACGCTGTCGCTGAAGCTGCTTCGCCTGTCCGGGGAGCGCGAATTGCCACTCCACGCGGCGGAAATTGACGCGCAAAAAAATGTTTTCGGCGGCACCATGGGCAGCCTGAAGTTTCAAGCGGTCGATGACAAGAATGCGATCGTCGAATTCCACACCGAACCAAAGGTGCAGGGATTGGCCTTTGCCGAACTTCGTTCCAACGCCACGGAAACATCGGCCACAGTGGAGCAGAAGATGGGAGTCCGCGTAATCGACAGCCGTCAGGCCGTACACCTGATGTTTGAGGGGGCGCCGCGCGCCTTCCGTGAATCAGTTCCCAACGGCTACCGCGTGGTGGTGCCGATCGAGGGGGGCCAGAAGGTCACGCTCAAGCTGAACATTTCCGAATTCACGGAACCGCTGGTGAAGTCCACCCCGGCTCCGGTACCGACGGAAGCGCCGGCGGCCACGGAAGCGGCCCCCGCTGCGGCGACACCTGCAAGCGCCACGGAAGCCGCCGCTGCCGCCGCGCAGACAATGACGCCGACGGTCGAACCCACGCCTGCAAACGCGACGCCCTCTCCTGCGCCCGCCACGCCGACGATCGGGAACAACATTCTTTCAACGCCGGTGCCGGTGGACCCGGCAGTTGCCCCCGGTGCAAGACGCGCGCCACCCGCAGCGCCATGAGCGGCTTCGGCCCAAAGATAGCTAACACCCCTGTAGGGCGGTGGGATTCCGCAAATGGCACTCTTCCCACCCCCACAAGAGGTGACTATCATGGCAAGGAAAACCCAGACAGCAATCACCCGCAAGGAGCTGATTCGGCTGCTCAATGAGGATTTGGCGCGTGAATACCAGTCCATCATTGCCTACGTAAACTACAGTCAGGTCCTCAAGGGCGCGCAGTACATGAACATCGCCAGAGAACTGGAACTGCACGCGAGTGAGGAATTGGATCACGCAATCAAGATTGCGAAACAGATCGACTACCTTGGGGGGATGCCGACGGTCGTGGCAAAACCCGTGAAAACCTCCCAAAAGGCGGAGCAAATGCTGCGCTTTGATCTGGACAACGAGATCGAAACCATCGCAAATTACCGCCAGCGGATTCGTCAGGCGGAAGATTTGGGGGAATTTGCATTGTGTGAAATCCTGCGGGAAATTTCCATTCAGGAGCAGGAGCACGCAATCGATCTGGCAACGGCCCTTGGCATCGAAGTGCCGGAAATTCCGAACCTCTAGTCGGATTTTTCCGGGCGGTCCAACGAAAGCCGGTTGCATTATCCCGCGCTTCCCCGGTGATACTTGCCGTTCCGCGTCAGAGCTGCGGCGTGGTGCCAGTTGATTTTTGGGTGATGCCTCCGTGAGTGATTCAGGAACCAACAACCCCGGCAACTTCTACTCGATCTCACCCGGCGACGGGTTTGACGGGGACAACCGCAATGCCTGGATGAAGGCATTGGAGGAGCTTTCCGCGACGCCGTCCCCCGTGGCCGCAAACAACGCTGCCTCGGAGCGGGAGCGGAAGCTGGCGGAAAAGAAAAAGCAGGAGGCGGAAAAGCTGTGCGATGAGGCGCGCGAAAAGGTGATGAACGCGATCACGTCGCTGCAGGATTTTACGAAGGCTCACCCCTATCTGATTGCCCCGAACGTGTTTCGCATGTGGGAAGAAAACCTGCGCGAAATCATCGTAATGATGGACCGAGAACGTACGCGCTCCAAGGTGGAGCAGCTTCCGGCGCAATAGGCGATGACAAAAGGCAAATCCAAACAAGACAGCGGCTTTCGCCGGAAGATCAAGGCAGACGACGTGAGCGCCTCAAGCTGGGCGGACGCGATCCGCGAGTTGGAGGAGTCGGGGCGCGATCTGGAGCCCAAGGCTCCCCCGCCCGCGCCGAAGACCGGCGATGAACCGACGCAGGCGCGCATTGATCCCCGCGACGAGACAAGCCCCGACCTTTCGCGCTCCACAGGCTCCGCAGGCTCCGCACTGAGCCGCTACGACGAGCTTCGCAAGGCCCCGACGATGAA
>JADZDZ010000181.1 GCA_020850785.1 Candidatus Sumerlaeota bacterium
GGCGCGGTGCGAATCGCTGGTGGAAATCCACGTGCGCAGAACCAGGATCACCGACGAAGGATTGCGCGTGCTGGCGGCAATGCCCAACGCACGTCGCATTCTGGTGGAAGGCTGCAACGTTTCAGTTGCTGAGATGGAAAGACTTCAATCCCACCATCCGCACCTTCAGTTTGCCTGAAGGAATGAATTAGCTGCGATAGGGTTCAGAACTTCTGAATCAAGTGATCGTCGGAGGGATCGACGGTGTTGTTGCCGCCGATGCTGCAACGCGCAACCACCTGATTGTTTCCGAGGATGTACTTCCCGCCGGAGGGACACACGGGCGCGCGCCCGCCGAGTTCCTTCAGGATCGCATTCCCGCTGACTTCCGATGTCGTCAGGCCGCTGCGTTGCGCGATGGTGCGCTTTGCAGTCTCAATGCGGGTGAGATTCTCGCGGCAAGCGGCCGCGTTCTTGATCGTGTCGCCGGTTGCGGCGATGTCCACATTCGCCGCGTTCGGTATTCCTTTGGCGACCTCCTCCGCCTTCGTCGCGATGTTGGAGGTCTGAACCTGAATTGCGGTCGTGGCGGTCCTGAGGTCGAACAACCCCAGTGCCCCCGCAATGATCACGGCGCCAGCCGCAACCACGATCAGGATGATCACCTTCTTGCTGACGAACATGTGCATCGCCATCGCGTAAATCCTTCCTAGAAGACGCGCTTTGGCGCCATCTCGATGGGATTCAACTCCGCGACGGCCTCCACCATGATCTTCGCGCCGAAGGGGAGTCCTGCGACCATGACAACGGTGCGCGCGGGCGGAGTGAAGAAAAATACCTCGCGCGTGATGACGTCCACGGCGCTGTGGTCACGAAGGTCGGTAAGATAAATCCGTGTCAGCAGGATGTTCGACATCTGGCCGGCGCAGGCCTGCATGATCTTGCTGAGGTTTTCGAAGACGGCCTTGGCCTGCGGCCCGATTTCCATGCTCACGAGGCGATTGGTCTTCGGGTCAACGGGCAGCTGGCCGCTGATGTGCACGCTGTTGCCGTGCTTTATCACCTGCGAAAAGTGGCCGAATGCGCTTGGCGCACCTTCCACAAAGATTGAAACGCGTTCCGCCACGAAAAATCTCCGCGATTCGGGAATATGCGCCGATGTAAATCAGCCACTTTGCAAAATCAACAGCTACCTAACGCCTTGCGATGGGCATTCGCCATCCATAACCGAACGCACGGGAAGTCACCTTCAGCACCGGAGGCGACTGGCGGCGCTTGTATTCGTTCACCTCAATCATGCGCAGCACGCGGCGAACGACCTGCGGATCGGAGCCACGAGCAATCAGCGCGTCCGCGTCCAGACCCTCCTCCGTGTAGCCGCGGATGATCGGGTCCAGAATATCATAGGGCGGTAGCGAATCGGTGTCCTTCTGGTCCGGGCGCAACTCCGCAGACGGTTCCTTCGTCAGCGTGCTCTCCGGAATGATTTCCCGCCCCGCGTGCTCATTCACGTGGCGTGACAGCGCATACACGAGCGTCTTTGGAACGTCGCCAATCGCTGCAAGACCACCGCACATATCGCCGTAGAGCGTGCAGTATCCCACGGACAATTCGCTCTTGTTGCCCGTCGTAAGCACCAGGTCGCCGCTTGCGTTGGACAGCGCCATCAGCGTCATTCCGCGAAGTCGCGACTGAAGATTCTCCTCCGCGATCTGGCGGCCGGAACCTTCCAGATTCGGAGTGAGTTGCACCAGCGCCGTGCGGAACATTTCCTCGATGGAAATGATCGAGAATCGAATGCGAAGATTTTCCGCCAGTGCCTTGGCATCGGCGATGGAGTGGTCGCTGCTGTAGCGCGACGGCATGGCAACACCATGCACATTTTCGGCACCGATGGCCTCCACGGCGAGTGCCGCAACGATGGCGGAATCAATGCCACCGCTGAGGCCGATCAGGACGCGCTTGAAGCCGCATTTCCGCACGTAGTCGCGAATGCCAAGCACAAGCGCGCGGCGAAGCTGCTCCATCGCTTCACCTTCCGCAGCAACGCTGCCCGCCGCGCCGTCGCCGAACAGATCACCATAAATGATCTCCTCCCTGAAAAGTCCCGCCAGCGCGATGGGATTTCCATCAACGCCGAAGATGGCGGAGCCTCCATCAAAAACCAGATCATCATTTCCGCCGATGGCATTCGTGACGGCGATGGGAATGCGATGATTCTTCGCTGCAGCGCCGAACATTGCGCGACGCACTTCCGGCTTGCCGAGCGAAAATGGCGACGCACTCATGCTGATGATCATCTGCGCGCCCGCATCCACGCAGGCACGAATCGGATCGCGGTTGTATAGACGATGCGACCAGTAGAGCGCATCGTTCCACATGTCTTCGCAGACGGTGATCGCCACCTTCACGCCCTTCAGGTTGAACGTCACGACTTCGGAACCTTCGTCGAAATAGCGATCCTCGTCAAAAACATCGTAGCTCGGAAGCAGCCACTTGCGGTAGACCTTCTCCACCTTCCCGCTGCGGCAAAGCGCCGCCGAATTGTAGACACCATGGCCCTGGGATTCGTGGGCTTCGGGAAAGCCGACAAGGGCCGCGGGGCCGTCCGCGAGCGCCGCAGCGAAATCCTTGAGCGACGCCGCGCAGCGCCGGATGAAGTGCTTCTGCGTCAGCAGGTCCTTCGCAGGGTAGCCGGGAATCGTTTGTTCCGGGAGGATAACAAGGTCCGCCCCCGATTTTCCCGCCTCCCGCGCGGCGGCAATGGCGCTGCGGGTGTTGCCGTCCAAATCGCCAACGGTGGTGTTGATCTGTGCCAGTGCGATGCGAATCATGGGGCCATCATCGCTGTGCCACGCCTGTTCGCAATCCGTTTCAAGGGCCCATAAATCCGTTGAGGCTGTGCTCGGCCACGGCGGAAAGAACACCCATGGGTACTGTGTCCGAAAATCTGTCCGTCATGATCCTCACCTACAACGAGGAGCCGAACATCGCCCGCACGCTGCATGCGCTGCGCTGGGCGCGCGAGATTCTGATCGTGGACAGCTTCAGCACGGACCGCACCCTGGAAATCGTCCGCGCCTGTCCGCAGGTACGGGTGGTTCAGCGCAAGTTCGACACCTTCGCGGGGCAGTGCAATTTCGGCCTCTCGCAAATCGAAAGCGAATGGGTGCTTTCGCTGGATGCGGATTATGAGCTGACGACGGAATTGGGCGATGAAATTCAAAAGCTGTCGCCCGCCGCGGAAACGAATGGCTATCGCGCGGCGTTCGTCTACTGCATTTATGGGAAGCGCCTTCGCGGAGCACTCTACCCGCCGCGCACGGTGTTGTATCGTCGCACACGGGCGAAGTACGAGGATGACGGCCACGCCCATCATGTTGTTGTGGAGGGCCGCGTGGAGGAACTGCGCGCGCGCGTCCTCCACGACGACCGAAAGCCGACGGCCACGTGGCTCGCCTCGCAGGATCGCTACGCCTCGCGCGAACTGGAGAAATATCGCACGACGCCGGTGTCCGCCCTTGGCCGTACGGACAGGCTGCGCCTGAAGCGCATCGTGACCCCCTTCCTTGCCCTTGTCTATGCGCTCTTCTTCAAGGGCCTAATCTTTGATGGACGTCCGGGATTTTACTACGCTTTCCAACGTGCCATTGCGGAAATGATTCTGGGCATGCGCCTGATGGAGCAGGATTGGAAGGATGACAAGCCCTCCGGGAAGGATCAGCAAGCATGACACCGCACTCACTCGCACGCCTGATTCGCCTTCGCAGTCGCAGGCCCCGGCGCATGACCCCTCCCGGCTCGCCTCCCGGCACGATCATCATCAATCCGAAAATGCCGAAGCCGAAGCTTCATCTGATGGCTTACACCTCCGGCGAGTTCAAGGAGCAGCCGATCGAGA
>JADZDZ010000182.1 GCA_020850785.1 Candidatus Sumerlaeota bacterium
AACAACCCAGGGGTTGTTGTAGGGATCAGCGGGCCAACGCAGTCCGTTGGGCGAGTCCACATTGTTCGGATTGCTGGCATCGTTTCCCTGCAGTTCAGGGATCAGCATGTAGACGAAGCCGCCGCGCCCCTGCGCAATGCCTGCGCGGCCCTGCGAAAGCGCGAAATACGGTCCCTTCCAGTTGCGCTGCACGCCGCCACCGAAGGCGTTCGCCGCAGGCGGGTTCGTGGCAAGGCGCGAATTGACGTCTGAAAAGATGAACGGAAGGCGGGGGTTTCCGCTGCTGATGAGTCCGCCGTAGTAAAGCATCCCCTCGCTGCTTTCCCCCAGCCAGCACAGCTTCGGGAAAACCGAGGTATCAAGGTTTGCGAATTCCAGCGCGGTTGCGATCTGGCGCGATTCGCCGATGGCTGCCTTACGCGTGTTGCTGCGGAACTGCTGCTGGACGCCGAAGATCGCCAGTCCGCTGAACAGGGCGATCAATGCGCCCACGATCAGCATTTCGACCAGTGTGAAGCCGCTGCGGCGATGCAGCGCTGGCACCATTCTGAAAGATTTTCCGCTCAAAATCACTGGTCTGACGGGTCGCTTTCCTTCGTGTCTGGTCGTCCGGTTTACAACGTCCCTGCTGAATGCCTAAAGAATGAGTCGTGCCTGGGTTAGCGTCAACCCGCGCGGCAATTTTTCCTTGTCCATCACGGCAATAAATTCAACCCCACCAGTTCCGGTGCCGGTTTGTCCATCGCAACCACTGCGGAAACCATCGTGGGACTGTTTTGCAAAGCCCCCGACTCTGACGATTCCAGCGCATGGCCCTCAAGCAAAAATGCCCGGCTGGTCACCGTTAGACGGTCGAAAACCGGCGTAAAATCCCGCAGGGACTGGCAGGTGTCCTCTCCGCTCCCCCACAGGTTCTCGTCCACGAGCACATCCGACAAGCGGTTGTACAACACCCGCGCCGAGGACTTTTGGAGCAGTGCATCCCGTTCAACTTCCCGGCGGCGTTTCACAATGGAGGCCGCCTGCGAGGCCGTGAAACCGGCACTTTGAAGAACCGCCTCCCCGGCGGTGTTCACGTTGACCAGCCCTTGGCGAAGCCCCACCGTCGGCATGGAAAACCGCGCCCAAGCCGCCGCCTCGGCATCCCGCCCCTTGGTGCTGATCAACTTCCCTTCATCCCCGGTGCCCGGCTTGCGGTCCCCCGTCTCCTCGTCCTCTGACGGAACTTCGTAGGCGCTCTTCAGCCGTTCCGTTGAATTCTTCCGGTATTCCTTCACGACTTCCTTCGGGGTCATGCGCTTGCTGGTTTCGATCGTGAACAGGTCGATCATGCGCGCATCCATCAGGCTCGAACTGCCCGCAAGGTCGCGCCGCTTCGTATCCTGCGAAATTGACGAAGCCACGACGGGGAACGCCATGCGCTCGCCCCGCGTGCCATCCGCCTGCGCGTAGCCCGCGAACACGTCGAACAACTGTAGGACGCTCGTGAAGGGAAGGTCCTGCGGCGCATTGCGCAGCTTGTCCACCAGGTCCGCATCGGAAATCGTCGGCTGCGCGGGATCGGCGGGACGCGAAAACGGCGTTGCCCGCGCGAAGGCGCTTTCGCGAATCAGCGGATTATACCGCTGGAAGCTGTTCAGCGTGCTCGCGCCGGCGGCCGGTGCGTACACAAAACGATCCACCACCGCGCCCGTGTCATCCCGCAGCTCAACCGTGTAGCTTCCCGGCGTGTGTGGCAGGTCGAACTCCACCAACTCCAGCACCCGCTTGGAACTGTTGTTGGAAACAATCCTGAACACGTCGTAGAACGAGCCTTCCCCTTCAAGGTCCTCGTCCGCTGCGGGGTCCTTGTCATTCTTGTAATCGTCAGTAATGATCAGGTAATTCTGGGGGCCCAGCGTTCCCGTCAGCGGGTAGTCGCGCTTTCCCACGCGAACCGTCCAGCCGGTCAGCGCGAACGACTCCTTCCAGGGATTGAACAATTCCACGAACTGGCCGTCGTCGCCGCGACGATCATCGGTGCGCGAATCGGCGTAAATTTCCGTGATGAAGGGAGTGCGCTCCAGCCCCAGCACGTCCCCCTGCGCCCCGTCCGGCATCATCGTGGGGCGGCGATCCTCATCGCGTGCATCCACCACATTCACGGCGAACTGCCGCAGCAAAATATCATCCTTTTCCCCGCTGTATTCCAGCGCCAGAGCGTCGTAGATTTCCTGCGCTGTCGCACGATTCAGGTCGAGCAGCGTGCGATTCTCCTCCGCCTCTGCGGGGCGCTGCTCCTGACTTACGCTGAAGGTGGTCACGTAGGGAGCCAGCGCCAGAATCAGCCGGTCGGAAATTCCGCCAACACGCGCAAGGTCCGCAACCGACTGAAAACGCCGGTCGTCGCCGAACGCGGGATAGCGGATGTCCGAAATGTATTCATCGGGCTCGTCGGTGCCCTGCTTGAGCGCCTTGATGAAGTTGATGCGCTCCGTCGCGTTTCCTTCGCAGGTGCTGGAAAGGCGCGCCGTCGCGTCCGGCGATTCATCCAGCACATTCGTGCGAACCGCCTTGCCGCCATCCACGCCACCATCAAGCGATTCCGCCTCGCTGTTGTTGTCATCCTTGCCCGCCACGCCGGGTGCGCCATCGGGCCCCAGCCGGTAGGCCACGATCCGCTCCGCAAGCGCCGACGCATTGCCCGCGCTCACATTCCCCTTCGCCGCCGCCAGCGAAATAATCGTCGCCAG
>JADZDZ010000183.1 GCA_020850785.1 Candidatus Sumerlaeota bacterium
ACCGTTCTGAATCTCGCGCAGCAATTCGCGACAACCAGTTCCAGCTATGGTTTTGACGAATCCACAAATGCCTTCCTTCTCGGCAATCGGCGACTGTCATGGTTGCTGTTTGAGGATGCCGGCGTTGAAGGGATCCCAAACCTTCGCAAGATCATCTTCCAGCAGGATGCCCACCACCGTCACAAGCTGCATGCGGGACTGATTTGGCTTTTGGCCGATGACCATTCGCTCAACGACACACCATCAGGCCGGGAAGCCGTCGCGGAAATCATCTCGCTCGTCCCCCCCTACTATCTCGCAAGGATGTTTCAAAATACGCCGACAGAGGAGGGGATGCCGCATTACACCCCCAATGACGATTGTTTCGCCGAGGCCTTTTATGGAGAATATGGCGACACAATACGCAAACGCATTGAGGGGAAGGGCGCTGAGTGGCGGGAAGCCTGGTGCCGCGTCGCCGCAGATGCGCTTGCGAAGGAAGCGGATGCGGAACGACAGATGCGCCTCGCGGAATTTCTGCACAACTCAGATTATGAGGAAGCGCGGGAGCTTGTCACAAATATCTGTATTTCGAATCTGACCAACGACGATGTTATTTGGAATTGTGGCACTGCCTATTACATGCTGTCGGAATTAAGTCCCGATCCGGACAGCATGCGCGCGGGCGCCTTGGTGGCCATGCGGGAGAATGACAGCCAGATGTTCGAATATTGCACGGAATACCTGTTGGAGCATGATCCGAATTTCCGTACCCAGGACGAACCGGACATGCTGGCCTTTGCGACGTCGCGCTTGGTGAACGGGGGGAACAATTATCCCCGCATCAAGGCGGTGCTTCGCAACGCGGGTCCCGCGGCCAAGCCCTACCTGACTCCGCTGCTTGAATCGAAGGACGAGTACGTTGCACGCTCCGCGCGCGAACTCATCAAGGACATCGATTTCCTTGAGGCGCTGCGCAAGCGCGGCAGAAAGCCATTGTATCTGGGCTCAACGGAAACCGTCCCTCTGGATTACCAGGAGGACGGCTGCGGCCACTAGGGCGCGGGCGTGGCCTTCCATTCCGGCGTTGGTGCCGGTGCGTCCTTTTGATCTTCGGGAAAGGTGATGTTGTTGCTGATCTTGTTCAGCTTCATCGCAATCAGCGCATTGATGATGTCGTTGTGCTGCCTGCGATCCGCGACGCTTCCCTTAAGGACGATTTTTCCGTCCACATAGGAACCGGTCACGGTGAACTTGTCCGCGTCGGTCTTCACATAGGCCTTCTTGTAATTCGCGATGTAGTCGCCGATCTTCGCGGCGGCGGGCTTTCCAGCGGGATCCATCGCGGCAACGATCGTTGCGATTTCCTTCTGGTATTTCGGATTCAACTGAATCGCCGCCAACGTGTTCGGATCCACCGGCGCAGCGGCGCGTTTCTTCATCAATTCGGCGCGCAGCTTCGTCAGTTCCTCTTTGTTGTCATTCCAGTATTTCAGCGCCCCCTTGAAGATCGCCTCCGCTTCCTTCCGTGGATAGCCTGGGTCCTGCGACAGCTTGTCGAATTCAGGATTCGTCATGAAACCCGATTCGACGATCGTGCCGGGAATGTCCGTCTCGCGCGTCAGATGATAGTCGCCCTTGATCAATGAACGCTCCGGGCCGGGAACCACGCCGACCAGCGCATCGTTGATGTCCTGCGCGAGCGCCTTGTAGATGCGATCGTCGGCAACGTCCTTCTTGAAGATGGCGGTATGACCCGTAGCCGTGGGGGCACCGGGCGCTGCATTGTGATGAACGGAAACGAAAAAATAAACGTTCGCGTTTTCGAAGATTTCAAGTCGCGCATGAAGCTCCTGCTTGTTCGTGGAACCTTCCGGGCTTACGCGCTGATCCACGGTGCGCGTTCGAATCACCGTCGCGCCCGCCGCCTCGAACAACTTCGCCAATTCTGTTTCGCAGGCAAGATTCAGGTCGCTTTCATACATCTTCGAATTCACGCCGCGCGTGCCTGCGGTGTAGCTGCGGGAGTAACTCTGGCCACCGTGTCCCGCATCAGTACCCACGATGACGCCTGCAAAGGGCTTCGCGGAATCAGAGGCCGCAGGTGTTTGCGCCCATGCGCCGACAGTGGCAAAGATGAGGGTGGAAAGCAGAAGGGCAAAGATTCTGGCGGATGCACGCATGATGATTAGTCCAATTGTGGGATTTTGGTGAGCATTCGGGAATCCCCCCCAATTGCAACAGCATTTGATGCCTCGGCAGTTGACAGTGTCCGGCGTGAGCAACAATTTTGGAGTTATGACCAACCCCTACATCGAACAATTGATACGCGCCGCAACAATCTTCTACCGAAACGGGTGGATGGCCGGAACGTCGGGCAATGTTTCCGCGCGTCAGGACGATGACAGTTTCTGGATCGCCGCAGCGGGAAGTTCCAAAGGGACGCTGACGCCCGCTGACTTCATCCGCATGTCACTGAGCGGAGAGATTCTGGAATCAACGGACGGAGCGCGCCCCTCTGCGGAGACGAGCATCCACCAAGTGATCTATACGCGCTTCCCGCTGGCGCGTGCGATTTACCATGTACACTCGGTGGAAGG
>JADZDZ010000184.1 GCA_020850785.1 Candidatus Sumerlaeota bacterium
CACGTCTTTCCCGTGAACAGCGCGCTATAGCCATATGATAAGCGATCATCGCGGTTCGCGCTTCCATTGTGCACAACACGCGCGATCATCATCCCCGGCGCCGCGAGCACCGCCATGCCACAGGGGAATGGAACATCAGGCTTCCCATTCAGCAGCGTCCGGTTCGCCAACGCCTGCCGCACGTCGTAACCGTTGCGCGACAGTAGCAGGTCATTATCAAGCCGCAAATCCCCGTCAAAGAGCGGCGACGTTGCCTGCGCGTAATAGTAGCATTCGTCGATCCCCTCCCCATTCCACACCCTTCCCCGCGCGGCGAGCAAAGCCACGTACCCCACAACGAGCCAGAAGAGCGGTGTAAAAACGAGTCGCACGGCCCTATTGCGCGCCGTGCGACCCTATGGGATCAAGCACTCCGATGTGTCCCGGACTGCTTGTTGCATATGAAAGATGGAGTAAGGCGCTGGAAAGCTCCGGATGTCCTCTGGGATCGTATGTTGACCGGAGTACAAGGACATTGCAGACATTGTGTCGCAGCGAGCTGTCTTGCGCCTCACTCGCACAATAAATTAGAGCGAAGCCGATGCCAACGAACGAACACAAAAAAACCGCGCCAATACAGGAGCCTCTTCCCGCCACGGTGCAAAATGCACCCTTTCCACAAGGCACTTTGCAGCAGGCCGTTGCCTGCGACCTTGGCTTGATGGATTACGCGGAAGCCTACGCCCTCCAGAAGCGCCTTCAGGAAGAGCAGATTTCCCACCAGCGCAAGCCGACGATCCTTTTCGTCGAACATCCCCCCACCATCACCGTCGGGCGACGCGGTGCCGCGGACGAAGTTGTGGCCCCCTCCGCCGTGCTCCGCGCGCGCGGGGTCACCGTCACGGAAACCGATCGCGGAGGCCAGGTAACGTATCACGGTCCCGGCCAGATTGTCTGCTATCCACTGATCAACGTGGAGAAGCTTGGCCTCCACGAGTACCTGCGCCTGCTGGAGGAGGCGGTCATCAGGACCCTCGCCCACTACGGCATTGAGGGTTATCGCGTGGAAGGGCGCACCGGCGTCTGGGTCGGGAAGGAAAAAATCTGCGCCATGGGAATTCGCGTCCGGAAGTGGTGGGCGATCCACGGCCTCGCGTTGAACGTCACCACGGACCTGAATCACTTCGGCCTCATCATTCCCTGCGGCATTCGAGACCGCGGCATCACATCCCTGCAGAAGATTCTGAAGGACAAGACTCCCGCCATCGGCGAAGTCCGCCGCGAATTGCAGCGCCATCTTGCGGAGCTTCTCAACTTCCAGCTTGAGGAAGTCGATAAACTCTCCCTTTGAATATCCCACCGCTTTGCAGGTAAGAGACGCCGCACACTTCGCACTTTCCTCATGATTTCCCAACGTTCCCCCCGACACATCGGCGCCATCGCCCTGATCGCTCTGTTTGCCGCAGCCTGCGGTGGAAAGCACGCCACCACGGATGCGACGACCGCCACGCCCCCCGTGAAGGGAGGCGAATCCGTCGCCGTGAATCCCTTCGGTCCGCCGAAGAAGGCCCCCAATGGTGATGACGTCATACGCCAGATGGATTTCTGGCTCGCGCTGACCATCCCATCGGCCGACGGCAGCGAGGGCCCCACGGCTTTTGAAGCGCACGGCTACTCCCTCACCAAGCGCGAGTACGAAAGCGGGTTGAAGGAATTCCTCGCGGGCCGCGAGCCCCTGCCATGGTTGGAGCAGGCCTACAAGGACCAGCTTGCGCAGCAGTTCCAGATTCTGCGCTGGCTGGAACGCTCGGACGCATCGTCAGACTTGAACTTCCGCGCCTCGGCGCGTCGTGCGCTTCGGGAGCGGCTCGTCAACCTTGCGCTGGATGAAAAATCCCCCATCGAGCCCATCACGGATGAAAAGCTTCGCGAAGTCTACCAGTCGCGCGCGGACCAATACCGCATGCAGGCCATGGTTGAAGTTCGCATCATTCAGGTTCCAACCAAGGATGACGCGGACCGGGTTATGGCGCGCCTGAAGGCGGGCGAATCCTTCGCCACCTGCGCCGCCACCGAAAGCAAACACGAAAGCGCCTCGCGTCAGGGGCAGATCGAACCCTTCGCGCGCGGAGCCTACACCAAGGATTTTGAGGACGCCGCCTTCGCCCTTCCCCCCGGCGAAACAGCCACCGTTTCCACTAACGCGGGCGTGTTCATCATCCAGAAAATCGCCAACATTCCGGCGGTTTCCATCCCCTTCGATCAGGTCAAGGACGCCCTGCGCGCCGAACTCGAAGCGAAGCGGCACAAGGAAGGGATGGAAAAGCTGACGGAGCAAATCAGGAAGACGGAGTGAACAGCCGCGCCGTAACGCGGCCCTTCGGATTCACCCGCCTTACTGGTATTCCTGCCACGCCTTGATCGCCAGCTTGTCGATGTCGTAGCGGCCGATCGCCTCGATGAAGCGCATGGCGATCTGCTTGTTCGTGATCAGCGGCACGTTGAAATCCACCGCCGTGCGGCGAATCAGGTAATCGTTCGTCAGTTCCTCTTCCTGGTAATTCTTCGGAATGTTGATCACGAGGCTGATCTTCCCTTCCTTGATGTAATCAACAGTGCTCGGCGACTTGCCATCAAGGGGCCAATTCAACGGCGTGCATGCGACGTTGTGCTCCTTCAGGAACGCGGCGGTGCCCGGCGTGGCGTAGATGGCGATCGACTGCGCAACCAGTTCGCGCATCGATTCCAGCAGCATGTACTTCTCCTCCTCCTTGCCGGAGCTCACCAGCACGCTCTTGATCGGCAGCTTGTAGCCAACCGAAAGCAGCGCCTTCAGGAACGCCTCATCGAAGTCGTCGCCAAGGCACGCGACCTCGCCCGTTGACGCCATTTCAACGCCGACGGTTGGGTCTGCTCCCTCAAGGCGCGTGAAGGAAAACTGCGGAGCCTTCACACCAACGTATTTCAACTCGAACAGGGGATTGTCCACCTTCTCCACCGGATGGCCAACGATCACCTTCGCGGCCGTTTCGATGAAGTTGTGGCGAAGGATTTTTGACACGAAGGGGAAGCTGCGCGATGCGCGCAGGTTGCATTCAATCACCTTCACTTCATTGTTCTTCGCGATGAACTGAATGTTGAACGGCCCGTTGATGTGCAGCCGCGCGGCAATCTGCTCGGAGATGCGGCGAATCTGGCGCATCGTCCCAAGGTACGTGCGCTGCGGCGGCAGCACCAGCGTTGCGTCGCCGGAATGCACGCCCGCGTTTTCAACGTGCTCGCTGATTGCATACACCATGATTTCGCCATCGCGCGCGACGGCGTCGAATTCGATTTCCTTCGCGTTTTCCAGGAACTTGCTGATCACGACGGGATACTCCGGCGAAATGTCCACCGCCTGCTGCAGGAAGCTGCGAAGCTCGGAATCCGTTGTCGCCACGCGCATCGCCGCGCCGCTCAACACGTAGGAGGGACGCACCAGCACGGGATAGCCAACCTGCGCGGCGAAACCGATCGCATCCTCCATCTTTGTAAGCTGCGCCCACGTGGGCTGGTCGATCTTGAGTTCGTCCAGCATCGCGGAAAACTTCCGGCGGTTCTCCGCCGAATCGATGTTCTCCGGCGTTGTGCCCAGAATCTTCAACCCCGCGTCCTGCAACTTCATCGCAAGGTTGTTCGGCACCTGCCCGCCCATGGAAATCACGATGCCCAGCGGCTTCGTCTTGTCGCAGATTTCAAACACCGTTTCCAGATTGATCTCGTCAAAGAACAGCTTGTCCGACTCATCGTAGTCGGTGCTCACGGTTTCCGGGTTGTAGTTGAGCATCAACGTGTGGAAGCCCAGCTTGCGCAGCGTCGTCGCCGTGTTCACGCAGCACCAGTCGAACTCCACCGAACTGCCGATGCGGTAGGTTCCACCGCCCAGCACCAGCACTGAATTCGTCTGCGGGAAACCGATGTCGTCCTCGTCCCCGTGGTAGGACAGGTACAGGTAGTTCGTCTGCGCGGGATACTCCGCACCCAGCGTGTCGATCTGGCGGACGATCGGCTTGATGTTCAGCGCGCGGCGCTCCTCACGCACATCCTTCTCCGTGCGCCCCGTGATGGTCGCGATCTGCAGGTCGGAAAATCCCGCGCGCTTTGCCTCGCGCATCAGGTCCGCTGAAATCGCGCCCTTGCCGAGCTTCGCGAAATCGCGCTGCACATCGACCACATGCTTCACCTTGTAGAGGAACCACTTGTCGATGTGCGACAGTTCATGGATGCGATCCACCGTCATGCCGCTGCCAAGCGCCTCCACGACGGCAAACACGCGCTCGTCGGTCGGCTCCTGCAATTCGCGCTCAAGATCGTCAAACTTGTAGTTGTTGTTCGCCACGAGTCCCTTCGCGCCGATTTCCAGCATGCGCAGCGCCTTCTGCAGCGCCTCCTCGAAGCTGCGGCCAATCGCCATGACTTCGCCCACGCTCTTCATCGCGCTGCCGATGCGGCGCGCAACCTTCTGGAACTTCTTCAGGTCCCAGCGCGGAATCTTCACCACGCAATAATCGAGCGACGGCTCAAAAAACGCCTTCGTCACCTTCGTGATGGAATTCGCAAGCTCGTGCAGCCCGTAACCCAGCGACAGCTTCGTCGCCACAAACGCGAGCGGATAACCCGTCGCCTTCGACGCCAGCGCGGAACTGCGCGAAAGTCGCGCATTCACCTCGATGATGCGATACTCCTCCGAATACGGATCCAGCGCGTACTGGATGTTGCACTCACCAACGATGCCAAGGTGGCGGATCACGCGGATCGCGATCTCGCGCAGCTTGTGATACTCGCTGTTGCTAAGCGTCTGGCTGGGCGCGACCACGATTGATTCGCCAGTGTGAATGCCGAGCGGATCAAAGTTCTCCATGTTGCAAACGGTGATGCAGTTGTCGAAGCGGTCGCGCACCACTTCGTATTCGATTTCCTTCCAGCCCTTCAGGTATTCCTCGACGAGAATCTGCTCCGTGTAGGCGAGCGCCTTCTGCGCCTTCTCGCGAAGCTGCTGCTCCGTGTGGCAGACACCCGAACCAAGGCCGCCAAGCGCGTACGCGATGCGAACCATCACGGGATACTTGATCTCCGCCGCGATGCGCAGAGCGTCCTCCACCGTGCCTGCCGCCTCGCTGCGCGGGCAGATCGCATTCACTTCCTTCAGCCGGTTCACGAACAATTCGCGGTCTTCCGTCTCCTTGATCGCCCGCACCGGCGTTCCCAGCACCCGCACGTTGTACTTCGCAAGGACCCCCGACTCATCCAGCTTCAAGCCGCAATTCAGCGCCGTCTGTCCGCCGAATCCCAGCAGGATGCCGTCAGGCCTTTCCTTCGCGATGATTTTTTCCACGAAGTACGGCGTCACCGGCAGGAAATACACGCGGTCCGCCAGATGATCGGACGTCTGGATCGTGG
>JADZDZ010000185.1 GCA_020850785.1 Candidatus Sumerlaeota bacterium
ATCGGAAATGCGGGAGTTGGAAGACAAGATGAGCCACGTGCCGCATGGCACGCCGGAATTCGATGCCATCGCTGATCGCTACGAACACCTGCTCCACGAAACGCAGCGGCGTGACTTGTACTCCATGGATGCCACTGTCGGGAAGGTGCTCGACGGATTGGGCTTCAAGCCGAAGGACCTCAGCCGTCCCTGCAATGAGTTCTCCGGCGGCTGGCAGATGCGCATCTGCCTTGCGAAATTGCTGCTGCAAAATCCCGACATCCTCCTCCGCGACGAGCCAACCAACCACCTCGACATCGAGTCGATTGAATGGCTGGCGGAATGGATCAAGGGGCACGAGGGCTCTGTGCTCATGGTCAGCCACGAGCGCGCCTTCATGGATGCGCTTGTGAAGAAGGTGGTGGAGGTGGACCGCGCAAACGTGATTATCTACCGCGGCAACTATTCCGAATCGCTGCAGAAGCGCGCGGAGCGCCGCGAAATGCAGCAGAAGCTGTACGACAACCAGCAGAAGGAAATCGCGCACATCAACGAGTTCATCGCGCGCTTCCGCTATCAGGCCGCGAAGGCCGCGATGGTTCAGTCCCGCATCAAGATGCTGGAAAAGATGGAAAAATACACGGAGCCGGTTGCCGATGCGGGAACCATTTCCTTCACCTTCCCCCCCGCGCCCCGCAGCGCGAAGGAGGTCCTCATCGCGGAGAACGTCACGAAAGCCTATGGACCGAAAACCATTCTCGATCACATCGACGTCGCCATCTATCGCGGCGAAAAGGTCGCATTGGTTGGCCACAACGGCGCCGGCAAGACGACGTTGATGCGCATCCTCGCCGCCCGCGACAAGGAGGCCGAAGGCAACCTGAAGTACGGAGGCAACGTGGAGCTTTCCTACTTCGCGCAGTACGACAAGGAGGACCTTCATCCTGACAACACGGTGCTCGGTGAGTTTCTCTCCGCAGCGCCGCTTGAAGTTTCCAACAAGGCGCGCGCGATTCTGGGCGCCTTCCTTTTCACCGGCGACGATTCGGAGAAGAAGATCAAGATGCTCAGCGGTGGGGAGCGCACGCGCCTGCGCCTTGCGAAGATGCTCTGCGGAAAGGCCAATCTCCTCATGCTCGACGAGCCGACGAACCATCTGGACATCGGCTCGCGCCTCACGCTCGAAAATGCGCTGCGCCAATACGACGGCGCGGTCATCCTTGTGTCACACGACCGCTATTTCCTCGACAACGTCGTCACGCGCGTCATCGAAATCAACGACGGCCACGCCACCAGCTACGCGGGCAACTACAGTGAATACCTCTACATGAAGGGTGTTCGCGACGCGAAGATTGCCGCAGAAAACGGTGACAAGCCCGCACCCCCCGCGAAGGTTGCCGTGGTGAACGCCCAGGAACTTTCCGCGCAGATCAACGGCGTTCCAAAGCGTGAATCGGATGCGGAACGGCGCGCCCGTCAGGACGAGGAAAAAAAATCGCGCAATCGCCTGAAGAAGGCGGAAAAGGAAATCGAGGAGCACGAGGAAAAAATCTACCAGTTGGAGACACGCATCTCCGAGTTGGAGAACGAACTCGCAAAACCCCGCAAAGGCGGTGATTTCTCCGAACTCGCCACCGTTGGCAACGAGTTGAAGGAAGTCCGCGCGGAGAAGGATCGCGTGGAGGCCAACTGGATGAAACTTCAGGAGGAAGTTGAACAGTTGACCACCCAGCTTTCCGAAATTTAAGCCGGTGGAATGATACACGCTTCATCAGCGCGATGAACGCATTCGACGCTGCCAGGATTTTCCCATGAACCACGCCAGACTCTTTTCGTTTCTTTCCCTGCTGATCGCCATCATCGCCGGCGCGTCCGGCTGTGCCACCTTCCGCAAGATGGAGATCGGCACAGCGAACCTCGCCTTCTCCGCGAAGGATGAATCCAACATCGGCACGGAATACTCCCAGCAACTGGCGAAGGAATATCAATTCGTCAATGACGAGTATGTGCAGAATTGGGTTCGCGGCCTTGGCGCGAAACTCGTCGCAACGTCGCCTCCGTGCCCGCAAACTTTCACATTCAACGTCACCACATCCCCGGAAGTGAACGCCTTCGCGATTCCCGGCGGGTTCTGTTACGTGAATGCGGGACTGATCAATCAGGCGGACACCGAAGCGGAGGTCGCCGCCGTCGTTGGTCACGAAATCAACCACGTTACGCAACGCCACGGAATGCGCTCCATGCAGCGCGCGCTCGGTCTGGACATCCTGAATCAACTCGCCAACATCGACCCCCGCAGCGCCGCCGCAGCCCAGGTGATTTCCGGCCCCGGCGGACTTGTCGCCATGCGCGGCTTTGGGCGGCAGGATGAACGCGAGGCGGATTTCTACGGCGTCGAGGCGATGTACAAGGCGGGCTACGATCCCCGCTTTGCCGTCACGTTTTTCGAGAAGCTTCGCGCAGGCGAACAAAGCGGCAGCAGCATGTTTTCACGCGCCCTTTCCACCCACCCCGCAACTCAGGAACGCATCGACAACATCAACAAGCAGATCGCCCAGTATGACTTCTCGAAACCGCTGGTTTCGGATTCAAAGGAGTTTCAGGAAGTCAAACGGCGCATCCGCCTGCTGATCCCCCCGGCTGCGGCCTCCCCCGATTCCGGCGAAAAAAAAGGCCAGAGCTTTCGCAGGCGCTCCCCCTGAAGGCAACTTTCCCCTTCCCTACCGCGCGGCGGTGGGCTAAACCTGTTGCCACACTTCTGAAAGCGTCACCGGTTGCACCATGGGCAAGGACCTTCGGGCCGCCATCCAGCACTACTTCAAGGAATTCGACTTCGCTGTCGCGGATGCCGTCTTCGAAGAGTTGCAAAAACCCGGTGGCCTTCCCCGGCTGCTGAAGAAACTGGGCCTTCCCGCCGAGGCGGATTCCAAGTCCAACTACGCCATCCTGATTCAGTATTTTCGCCGCAAGGGAACGAAGGATTTTCTCCAGCTTGTTGGTGTCGAAAAACTGGATTTTCGCATTCAGCCCACCAGCGGCCAGATCAAGACCAACGACGGCACCAATGACCGCCAGCGCGCACTTTCCGGTGATCGCAACCCCACCAACGTCGTTCCGCTGATGCTGCGCGGGGAGTCCGCGCGCCCGCGGGACGAACAGACCGCGACCCGCACCGGCACCGCAGGCAGCGCCAGCGCCCCGCCGCCTCCAATCACTCCGCTGAAAACTCCCACGCCGATCCACCAACAGCGCGCCCAGATCACCCCCCCGTTGGGATCGCCGAAGCCGCCTTCCCCCTACGACAAGACCGACGAGAATGGCTTCCCCAAGGGCCCGCTCATTGCTGCTCCGCCCCCCGTCCCCGGCAGCTTCGACGCCAACACGCTTCCCTACGATCCTTCAAAGCCGCACGACCCAACAGGGGTGTGGCCTCACGTTGAGCGCCGCAGCGGGCGCGAACGTCGCCGCCAGGCGGACCGCCGCAAAACTCTGGAAGTCGTTTACAAAAATCGTCGCTTTGGCAAGGATCGCCGCACGGGCCCCAAGGAACGCCGACGCAACTGGCCGCCGGAAGGCTTCCGCCCCTGATCATTCCCCTTGGGCGTGTGAAGGGTTGTCTGGGAAATAGTTTCAACGCCCCGCTTTTGTCAGGTCCCCAGTTCCAATCACCAGATTCCTTTCCCGGAAATGATTTCCCTTAGCCACGTCTCCAAGAAATTCAAGCTCTACAAGCGGCCCTCGGACCGCCTGCTGGAATGGAGCGGCTTCGGCAAGCGCCATGGCGAGTTCCACGCCCTGCGCGACATCAACCTCACCGTCGGCGAAGGGCGCACCGTTGGCATCGTCGGCGTCAATGGCGCGGGAAAAAGCACTCTTCTCAAGCTCATAACGGGCACGCTGCTCCCCACCGAAGGAACCATCGAAATTCGCGGCCGCGTGGCGGCCCTGCTGGAACTTGGCACCGGCTTTCATCCCGAATTCACAGGCCGCCAGAACATTCACGTGAACGGGCAACTGCTTGGCTTGTCCCATGAGCAGGTGCGCGAACTGGAACCGGAGATCATCGCCTTCTCCGAGTTGGGTGGCTTCATCGACCAACCGCTTCGCACCTATTCGTCGGGCATGGTCGTGCGCCTGGGGTTTTCCATCGCCGCGTCGGTGCAACCGCAGGTGCTCATCATCGACGAGGCGCTCTCCGTCGGCGATGCGCGCTTTTCCCAAAAGTGCATTCGCCGCATCAAGGAGTTCCGCGAACAGGGCACGACGATCCTCTTCGTCTCCCACGATCCCGGCGCCGTCACCACCTTGTGCGACGAGGCCGTCTTGCTCAACGAGGGGCGCATCGTGGGCCAGGGCGCGCCGCGCGACATTCTGGAGGAATACAACGCGCTGCTGGCCGCCAAGGGAAGCGGCAATCTGGAGATGCGAATCTCCCGCGGCAGCAGCGAGGAAATGTCGCTCGCGCTGCGTCGCCATGGCAGCTTTGAAGCCTTCGTCACCGGCCTCAGGCTGCTGCGCGCCAACGGCGCCCCCTCCGACGTATATACACCCACGGAAACCATGCGCATCCAGTTCCGCGCGCACTTCCGCACCCATGTCGAATCCCCGACGATTGGCTTCATGATCAAGGATCGCCTCGGCCTCAGCATCTACGGAACCAAGTCCTTCCTGAAGGGGCGCCATTGCGGCCCCTTCGCGCCCGGTGACGCGGTGGACATTGAAATCGCTGTTCCATTGCGCCTTGCCTACGGCGACTACAGCATCACCGTCGCGATCCACCATGATGAAACGCATCTGGACAAATGCTACGAATGGACGGACAACGCCGCCATTTTTCACGTTCGCCACGAGGGGAAACCCGACTGGTCCGGCATGGTTGTCCTCGATCCCACGTTCACCATCAGTGCCGGGAAATCCACCGCCGCTGAAATCGCATCCCACGCCGCGCAGCTCGCCAGCGAGCAGGCGGA
>JADZDZ010000186.1 GCA_020850785.1 Candidatus Sumerlaeota bacterium
CGGCGCTGCCGCCAAGGAGGCCGAGGCCGACAATCGTCACTGTCCCAAACATTTGCTTCATCGCGCCCTCGCCTCGATCTGTCCGCCATACTCCAGCAGGGCGTCAAGTTCATGGCGCGCAACAAGGCGTTCCCGGCGTCCGTCCGCCTGCGAAATGCGATAGAGCAGGTCCACGGCCGCGTCGTAGTGCGTCTTGAAACGATCGAGCGAGAAGCCGCTAAGTTCAGGCTGGCGCAGGCGGACCTCCTCCTCTGCAAGTTCACGATGATAGTGCGCAAGGCGGAGCGCGTGTTCCAGCGAGCGCGCGCTTTCCTTGTTGTTCGCAATCAAATCCTCCAACGCCTTCTGCGCCTGCTGCTCCCCATCAACGAGGAGATAACGATTCGCGATCATCAGTTCCGCGCGCCGCAGCTCCGCGCTCTCCGACTCGCGCAGCGCAAGCGACTGATACAGCGCGTCCTGAAACGAACGCGACAATTGGCGGTATTCAGTGGATTGTGAGCCGAGGAAGTTGATCGTCTCCTCCAGGTTGGCGCCCGCAGGGGGCGCACCACCCGCGACGATCAATCTGCCAAGCGCATCCACGCGCCGCAGGCAATCCTCCTTCAACTCGGTGTCATACTGCGCGGATTCGCGGTAGTTGCGCTGCGCGCTTTCATACTCTCCCAGTAACTCCAGCGCGCGCCCCTTGTATGCGAGCACCTCCGGCGTCAGGCGCCCCGGATGCAGCGCCTCGTAGTTCGCAAGGCGCACCAAGGTTGAGCGCGCGATGGACTGGCCCGTCAGGTCGCGACCCACTTCATCGCGATAGGGATCAAGCGATGACAGCAGTCCGAACTCCGCCGCAATCGACAGGACATTTTCGTGGGGCGAATAGGCTTCAAAACGGTGGCGCGACTGACAGGCGGTCAGCGTGGCGAGCAGCAGAACGAGTGCGGGAAGCGCCTTCGCTATCGGGAGCCGAACTCTGTTAGCGGACTGCGGCAGAATGAATCCCTTATCTTGATTCGATTTCCGAAATCCAAGTCTGCACCTGCGGCGCATTTGCGCCGCCCAGCTTGATGTAGTCCCGGTAGTTTGTGACGGCTTTGGCAAAGTAGTCCTTCTCATTCGGCACGTCGGCCTGCGCCATTTGTTGCTGGTAGAGGATGCCCAACTCCAGCGCAAACTGCGCATTCTCCGATGCCAGCGACCGCGCCTTGATCAAGTTTTCCTCGGCGACCTTCAAGTCCTCGATTCGCTTGGAGGAGGCAAACTTTTTCCGATAGGCCATTCCGATGCTGTAGTACGCTTGGGAGTAATCCGGGAGCACATCAAGCGCCGCGCGGAAGTCATTGTTGGCGGTTCCCGGCCCCGTCGTCAGCAGCGCCAGTTCGCCGCGAGCAATCAAGGCGTCCGCGTGCAGTTCCTTCAGCTCATCGCGCTCCTTCACGTCCGCCTTGGCAATCAGGTCCAGCACCTGCGTGAAGAAGAGACTCGCTTCCTCAAGGTTGTTTTCGTCGCGAAGAATGCGGCCCATTTCCAGGTTCGCCTCGCGGTTTTCGGGAAGGCGATCAAGCACCGCCTGCACCGCCTCGCGCGCCTTTTGCAATTCCCCCTTCTGGCGGTAGGCACGCCCCAGCCCGATCGATGCGCGGGGGAGGTCAGGATCGATCTCCACGCCCTTGAAGTAGTAGCCTTCCGCCCCTTCGTAGTCATCGCGCTGCAGCGCATAATCGCCCAGTTCGCAAACCGCCTCGTAGTTGGTGGGGAAGTATTCCGTTTCCTTCATCAGCATGTCGCGGGCGGAGAGAATTTCCCCCTTGGACATGTAATTCTGGGCCATGTTGTAGTAGAGGTTGCGTGTGCGGGGGTTCTTTTCCACAACGCGCTGGAATGCCGCGTGGGATTCATCGTAGCGCTGCAGGCGGCGCAGCAGGGTCCCCTTCAGCATCAGCAGGTCGGCTGTTTCTCGCACCGCCAGCGCCTTGTCGACGATTTCGAGCGCCTTGTGATTGTCCGACCCCAGAAGCGGTTCCGCCGCGCGCCGCGAAACATCCGTGATGGCATCCACAATGCGCGAACTCACGGAAGGATTCAGTTTGTACGCACCCTGATAGGCTTCCGCCGCGTCCACCATCTTTGATTGCTGGCGAAGGATTTCACCCTTCTGCCAGAGGATGTGCGCCTTTTCCTGATCGCTCAGCTTCGCATCATTCAGCGCCAGCGCCATGTCGTAGTTCTTCAGCGCATCATTCCAAGTGATGCTGGCTTGTGAATAGATGTCGGCAAGCTCCACGAAGCTTGTGGCGCGCTTCGGATCGAGCGAAATCACCGTGTTCAATTCCTGAATGGCAAGCTCGTTGCGGACCTTGTCGCGATGTTCTGCCACGCGCTTCAGGTGAAAATCGCACAGAATGGAAATGATCTCCGCGCGGGCGGGGCTTTCCTCCGGCAGCGTCTTCATCAGTTGTTCAACCTGCTTGATCGCCTCCGACTCCTCGCCACGTGCGGCGGCGCTGCGTGCCGCTTTCAGCAGGTCCGCATACTTTGCCAGTTCAATCTCCGCCTGACGCTTGTCCAGCAACTGCGTGATCGGGTCGGTGTCCTGCGGCCGCGCGCCGGCCTCCTTGGCCTGATTGATGAAATCGCGCGCGGCACGGTAGTCGTTTCGCTTCAGCGCATCATTCGCCTGCAAAATGAAATTTGATCCGGGCACTCCGGCTTCGATGGACTTCACCCGCGATCGCGGAAGCGCCAGCGTCTGGTTGATCGTCTTGACCGTCACCGTCCGGTCATTCTGCTCAATGATCTGGCCTTCGAGGATGTCGCCACTCGTCAGGGTGATCTTTTCCGCCGACAGGACGGAACAGAGGGAGAGCATCAGGGCCAGAGTGAGGGATTTGCGGGGGGAAAGCATCGTGGGGGGCGTCCAGGAATCTCCTGAATGAGGGGCACCAAATTCAGGAAGTATGCGCCCCAAAAGGCAGGACTGTCAACTCTGGAGGGAAGATTGGTTGCGCGCTGCAAGCCCGCAAACCTTTCAAAATGCAATGATTCCCGGAGTGCTCAGAACAGCACCATGCCATCCTCCACGCCTTTCGCGCAGGAGGAGGGTGATGAATGGGTTCGGGGGCCGCTCAAGCCCCCGAACCCGGATGGTCAATCAATCAACTTTCAGTGTCTTCTTCCATTCCGCGTGCTCCGCCTGAACGCGAATGGGAAGGCCCTGAATGCGGAGGAAGCCCGTGCTGTCATCCTGATTGAAGCTGCCCCCCTTTTCCATGGTGGCGATGGCCTCGTCGTAGAGCGAGTAGGGTGACTTGCGCGACGTCGGGGTTACGTTCCCCTTGTACAGTTTCAGCGTCACGTCGCCCGTCACGTTCTTCTGCGCTTCGCGGATGAACGCCAGCAGCGAATCCATCTTCCGGCAGTACCAGAAGCCGTAGTAGACGAGTTCTGCAACTTCCGGCGCGAGGCGGTCGCGCAGGTGCATCAATTCGCGGTCCATCGTCAGTTGTTCCAGCGCGCGATGGGCGTTGTAGAGCACCGTCATGCCGGGCGCCTCGTACACGCCGCGGCTCTTCATGCCGACGAAGCGGTTCTCCACCATGTCCAGCAGCCCCACGCCGTTGCGGCCACCGATGTCATTGAGCGTCCTGATCATGTCGTGCGCGGAGGCGTACTTCTTTCCATTCACGGCAACGGGAACGCCGTTCTCGAATGACACCGTCACGTTTTCCGGTTTGTCCGGCGCCTGCTCCGGGCGGACGCACATGGTGAATTCGGGAATGCTGATGCCTTCGATGCCGGGGTCTTCCAGCACGCCCGCTTCGTAGCTGATGTGGAGGCAGTTTTCGTCGGAGCTGTAGGGTTTCGCGACGGAGGCCTTGATGGGAATGCCGTGCTTGTTCGCATAGGCGATCATCTCCGTGCGGCCGGGGAACTTCGCGCGGTACTTCGGATCGCGCCACGGGGCGATGATCCTGATGTTCGGCCACAGCGCCTCCGCCGTCAGTTGGAAGCGGCACTGGTCATTTCCCTTTCCTGTGGCACCGTGGGCGAAATGATCCGCACCGACCTTCGCCGCGACTTCCAAGCACCCCTTTGCTATGACGGGGCGGGCGATGGATGTTCCCATCAGGTAAACGCTTTCGTACTTTGCGTCCCACATCAGCGTCGGGAAGGCGTAATCGCGGCACAGTTCCTCCTGTTTGTTGATGTTGTGGAAGCTTGCGGCGCCGCACATCTTTGCCTTCGCCTCCACCTCCTTCATATCATCACAGGGCTGGCCGACATCCACATACACGGCGTGGACGGTGTGCTTCTCCTCCTCGATCAGATACTTGAGAATGACCGACGTATCCAATCCACCAGAGTAAGCGAGAACGACATTTGCCATCGACGGAAAATCCTTTTCAGAGGGGGAGAAGCGCCGCTGCGGGCGCGAATGCGCGGCACTTCACGGCAGGCGGGCGTGGGGGTCAAGGGGAGGGGGCGCCGGAGGCGATTGACACTTGCGCCAAATTGCGCAAGCTGGAACGGTAATTTTCACCGTCAGGAACCCTTCCCATGACCGCCACAGAACAGCGCCATCGCATTCTTGCCCTTGATGATAATGCCGATATTCTGGACCTGATCCAGATGACCCTGAGCACCAAGTATGATGTGGTGACGCTGCGCGATGCGGTCAGCATTTACGAGGTCATGGATGCTTTCGAGCCGGACCTGCTGATTCTGGACGTGATGATGCCGAAGGTGAACGGCTATCAACTCACGGAAATGCTGCGCAAGAATGCGGCGACGAAGGACCTGCCCATCATCATCCTTTCCGCCAAGGCCAGCCAGGGGGAGATCAAGCACGGCTACAAGCTGGGCGCGACGCTCTACCTGACGAAACCTTTCGAGCCGGAACGCCTTCTCAAGAATGTGGAAACCCAATTCCGCGTGCAGCCGCCCGGCCGCGCGAAGGCCCAGCAACTGCACGAGGTCGCCGAGGCGCTGGAGAACACCAGCAGCTTCCGCAAGGGCCTCATCCGGTTGTCCGATAACATTGAAAAGAAGGATCACACCATTGATCCACGCCGGAAGATGGAGGAGAAGCTGATGGAGGAGGAAAAACGTCTTAAGAAGTTCAGTTGAAGCCTGAACCGTCGTTCATGCGGGATATCCACCGCAACAAGTCATCGCATCATTTTTTCGCGAGTCTTCTCAACACTTCATCCACAATCATTCGTGCATCGCTGTCCAAGGCGGAAAGTCCCGCCGGATGCTTTGCTGCGCCGGCAAATGGCGACGTTCCACTCAGTTTTGGCGCGTCTGTGATCGGCCCCGGATGGGGAACAAAGCGATTGGGGAACGGCCTCGGCCGCGATGGCCTAGCCGCGCCGGGGGCACAGAAATCCACTCCGCGGGGATCGGGAACGCCAAGTTTTTCCTTCACGCGAAGCAACTCCATCATCCCCGCGTGGTCGATCCGGTTCCAGTCGCCCGCCTGCGCTGCCAGCAGCAGGATGCGGCAGTACTGATCAAGCGTCTCCATCTTGTAGTACGCGTCATAGGGATCGAGCCCCACAGTCACCGCGCCGTGATTGGTGAGCAGGAACGCGTCGTGATTTTCCACCCACGGCGCGATGCTGTGCGCGAACTCCCACGTTCCCGTCGTCGCGTAGGGGACCAGCGGAATCTCGCCGAGGAACAACTCGATTTCCGGTAGCACGCACTTCGGCAGTTCCTGCCGCGTCACCGCAAACGCCGTTGCGTGCGGAGGATGCACATGCACGACGGAATACACGTCGGGGCGGCGTTGGTAGATGAACAGATGAATCTTAATCTCGCTCGTCGCCTTGCGCGAGCCGCCGATCTGATTCCCCTGCAAGTCAACAATGACCATGTCCTCCGGCTTCATGAAGCCCTTGGAGATCATCGTCGGCGTGCATAGCACCGCATTCTCCGCGATGCGGAAGGAAAAATTCCCGTCGTTGGAGGCGACATAGTTCTTCTGCCAGACGCGCCGGCCAACCTCGCACAGTGCCCCGCGAAGCTCGTCGTCGGCGATCATCAGAAGTTTGGCGCCGACTGCGTGTCGCTCGTGCTCTTCGTCTGCAGAAGCTCCGGCTTCACGAGGCCGTCGCCATCCGCATCAATGAACACCGGCTGCGCCATGGCGAAGGAATACTGGCCGCGCATTGCCTTCGGGTCGCGCAGTGGCACGAAGAACGGATTCACCGGGTCCTGCGGAAGCGCCTCATCGCCTTCCACGATCACCGTCATGATGCTATCCTTGTGCACCTGCAGCTTCATGTTGGAATCCTCAGGCTTGGAATTCGTCGGGCTGGGGTACACGATGCCGCTCTCCGCATCAACGGAACCCGCCGGCAGCATGATCTTCCGCGACAGCGCCCCGTTCATGGAAATCGTGATGCTGGAAACGTTCGCCCAACTCGGCGTGTAGACCTTCAGTTCAAGCTGGATGGTCTTGTCCTTCGCGGTGACGATGTCGCCCGGTTCCGCGCCGTTCACCTTCATTTCGATGAAAGGCCCATTCGTGATCTGCACCTTCCCCTGCTTGATGTTCCTGCTGAGCTCATCAAGGTTGAGTTTCTGCGGGTCCGATTCGCTGCTGCGTATATACAGGCGCGGGTAGCCGATTTCCTCGCCGTAGGTTCCCGCAGACATGCTGTAGGCAACCGGCGTCACCTTGTCCTGCAGCAGGGAAAGTTGCATCCACGACAGGTAGGAATTGTTGATGATCGCCTGGCGCTTCCCCTCCCAAATCTGGAACGCGTCGATGTCGAAGGGAAGCGGCGCGTCCTGCGCGAACGACAATGTCGCCGTGTCGAATCCCGAAAGCGTCAGCAGCCCGACCTGCGGGAAGATGGGGCGATGCGCCACCAACACCGAGTTCGGACAAAGCGCGCGCAGCGCCGCGATGGCGTCCTTCGCCGTGGTCGCCGCCAGCGCCCGCGAAAAGTCAGGATTCGCCCCGGTGGAGCATGATTCCACGGGGAACAGCAGGAACTCGCCGCGCGGCTTGTCCTTTGTCGATGTCAGGCGGAACCCCTTCGACGCGCGAAGTTGCGACGCGACGCCCATCTGTTCAATGGTCGGTTGCAGGTCCGTCGGCGTGCCGGTGTCCGCAGTGACGATCCAGTCCAGCCCCTCCGCCAGCGCGCTCGCCACGCGGTTGGTTGGCGTGATGCGGCTCTGGGGGGTCTTGTTCGTCAGCACGCCAATGTCTGCGGAAATCCA
>JADZDZ010000187.1 GCA_020850785.1 Candidatus Sumerlaeota bacterium
GAATCTGTCTGACCAATTCCCGTGGGAGACCAGTTTCCCCGCCGGAACTGTGTTTCTGGTGGGAGCCGGCCCCGGCGATCCGGAACTTGTCACGGTGCGCGGCGCGCAGTTGCTGGCACAGGCGGACATCATTTTCCACGATCATCTGGGCTGCGACGAATTGCTCGCCGTGGCGCGCCCCGATGCGCAACTGATCAACGTTGCAAAATATCCCGGCAAACAAACCGTCACGCAGGATGAAATCAACACACAGTTGCGGGATGCGGCGCGTGCGGGGAAGCGCGTGCTTCGCCTGAAGGGTGGCGATCCGTTCGTGTTTGGCCGCGGCGGTGAGGAACAACAATTCCTGCGCGAGAACGGAGTGCGCTGCGAAGTGGTTCCCGGAATCACTTCGGCGATTGCCGCACCCGGCGCTGCGGGAATTCCCGTCACGCATCGCGGCGTTGCGCGCACCTTCGCGGTCGCGACGGCAAAAGGCGGCGACGGAACGGTGCCGTCGATCCCCCAGGCTGACACGCACATTTGGCTGATGAGTGTTAATGAACTTCCCGCCATTGCATCGCAAATGATTGCCGACGGAGTTCCGCCGGAAACGCCAGCGGCGTTGATCGCGGATGCAACGACGTATTGCCAACGCACCGTTGCGGGAACGCTCGGCACGATCGCCACGGTTGCGCGGGATCACGGGATCGAACCTCCCGCCGTGTTGGTGGTGGGGGAAACGGTGCGCCTCGCAACGGCGGATCATGCCAAGAGAAAAGTGATTCTGGTCACATCCACGCGAATCCCGACGCTTCTCCGCAAACAGGAACCCGATGCGTTGTTCCTGTGGCGGAAAATTTTCGACGCGGAGGCGCTGGATGGCGAACAGTCGAAGGCGGTGCGTGCGCTGCTTCACAAAGCCATTGCCGATGGTTGCCTCATTTTCAGCAATCGCCACACGATCAGATTCTTCGCGGAATTGCTTTTGGCGGAGGGCCTTGATTGGCGAAGCGTGAAGGCACGGATCGGGGCGCTGGGACGCGAAAGCGTCATGATCTTCCGATCGCTTGGACTGAAGCCGGATTTTTCCGTCACCGCATCCAACGCGCAGGCGGTTTTGGAAAGCCTTTTGCCCCACGTGCGCGGTGAAAATGTCCATTTGGTGGGGGGTGCGGAACAGGGCGATTCCCTGCTGGAAAGTCTGGCGCGGGAAGCGGTGACGGGCACGCGACTCCCGGTGTTCCGCTACATCGAGCGCCCCGTGGCACCGGTGGATTGGCGCCATGTGGATGAGGTCTTCTTCGCCGGGCCTGTCGCGATGGAGGCTTTTCCGCAGAGCTTCCCTGAGGCAAACATCCACAATCTCGCAGCCTGCTGCATGGGTGAAACGCTGGCAAACAGGGCGCGCGCGATGGGTTTTGTGCGGGTTAGGAACATCGCGGCCCTTGCGGACCGTCCCCGCGACGGTGAAAACATTTGTGAAACAGTCAGACGGCACGGTCCAAATGAGAATTTTTCCGCGCCGCTGAATTGAAATACATCCCAAACAAGGATATTGGAGAAAAGTAAAGAAATGACGCTGCCTCTTCCTCCCCATGGGGGACTGAACCGCCTGACGGCTCGCAACGTGAGCGAAGCCGAGGCAAAGAAGCTTGTGAAGGAAAACGCGAAAGCTCCGAAGATTGTCGTGACGAATGCGGACCTGTCCACGGTGCGCCGCTTCGGTGATGGCGTGCTGACGCCGCTGGAAGGCCCGATGACGAAGAAGGTTTTCGACGAGGTGCTCAACAATGAGCGCATCGAGGTGAACGGAAAATACTTCGCGTGGGGAATTCCGCTTTCGCTGCCCGTGACGGATGCAGAGGCGAAGAAGTTGAAGGTTGGGAAGACGGCGCTGATCGTTGATGAAAACGGCAAGAATGTCGCCGTGCTCGAAGTGGAAGACATCTTCAATTGGGACAAGAAGTTCTACAACACGAAGGTCTACGGCACGGAGCGCATGGATCATCCCGGCGCGCGGATCGCGCTGAATGACCCGCGCACGAAGCTGGTGGGCGGAAAGATTCACGTGCTTCCCTTCTCCTACGACCGCAAGGACATCGTGCAGAAGTACGTGTTCTCTCCCGATGAAACGCGCAAGAAACTGAAGAAGTCCGGCTGGAACGCGGCTGTTGCATTCCAGACGCGCAATCCGCTGCATCGCGCGCATGAGTACGCGATGGTCTACGCGGTGGAGAAGTTGACGAGCGAAGGAAAGAAGGCCGGCGTGGTGCTGAATCCGCTGGTGGGCGAAACGAAGGGGGACGACGTGCCCGCAGCGATTCGCATGCAGAGCTACGAGAACCTGAAGAAGCACCGCCTGCTTGGCCAGGGGGACAGCATCCCGAAAATCTGGAAGAAGGCCGGCTACGAGTTGAACGACGTGTTCGACCTGTATGCGCTGGACATGAAGATGTTCTACGGCGGCCCGCGCGAAGCCATCATGCACGCGATCTATCGCCAGAACTATGGCTTCAGCAACATCGTCATCGGCCGCAAGCACGCCGATGCTCCCTACGACGACGGCAAGGCGATCTGGGGCGACTTTGACGCGCAGGAAAGGTTCAGCAACCTGAAGGGC
>JADZDZ010000188.1 GCA_020850785.1 Candidatus Sumerlaeota bacterium
CCGACGAAGACGGCGCCTTCGATGTCGGGGTGGGTTTTGAGGACGTCTTCTGCGCGCTCGTGGACGACCCACTGGTCGCCGACGCGGGAGCTGCGGGGGGAGACGCCGAGGGCGCGGCGGAATTCGGTGGTCTTGTTCTTCAGTTCGTCGTCGCTGAGCGATTCCAACTCCTTGAAGATGGTGTTGATTTCCTCGACGATCGGCTTGAGGCGCTTCACGTCGCGCGCCTGCTTGTTGCCGAAGAAGAAATTCATGATGGATTTAAGCATGGGAAACCTTTCGTTTCTCTGACAGTCGGCGGTGGTGGCCGGGCACCGCGATGGGCGCGGGTCCGGGCCTTGGGGAATCCACCGACGTCCGGGGATGGCTTGGGTTACTTGTGGTAGGCAGCGCCTTCGCGTTCAAGGAGGTGCTGCTTCATTTCGCTGCCGCCGCCGTAGTGGCCGAGGCGCTGGCCTGCGGACAGGACACGGTGGCAGGGGACCAGAAGCGGAAGAGGATTGGACTGCATCGCATTGCCTGCGGCGCGGGTGGCCTTGATGTTGCCGGCCTTGGCGGCCAGTTCCATGTAGGTTGCGACGCTGCCGCAGGGGATGCGGCGGCATTGACGCCAGACCTCCGTGATGAAGGCCCCGCCGGGTGGCGGCACGATGGGGATGTCGGAGACATCTTCGCCGGTGGTGAACATGCGTTCGAGCCGTTTGGCGACTTTCGCCGCGAAACCGCCTTCGCGCCTGTTGGCGCGGTGTTTCGCGAGGTACTCATCCGCTTCCTGTAGGAGCCGGGCTTCCCCCTCCTTCGTGGGAGCAGGGAGCCAGACACGTTCAGCGGCTTCACCGAAACACAGCACACATCCGCGGCCAAAGGGGCCCGCGTGATACCAGGCAAAGGATCGTGTGGAATCCTCTTTGTCAGCCTGCATGGGGTGGGCCACGGTCATCGATGGCGCGCACGGTGGCGCGGGAAAAGAGTGGCTTTTGGTCGCAGGGGGGGAAATCGAGGCGGCGGCCCGTGACGAGGTTGATCGTTGCGGGGCGCGCGGCGTGGGCGGTGTAGGCGGGGAGGAAATGCGTCTGGCGGCGGACGGCTTCCTGCTGTCCGTCGGAATCGGCGAGCATGTCGGCGCTGATGTCGCGGCGTTCGCGTTCAACGAGGACGATGCGCTGATCGGTGTTGGCGGACGGGGGAACGGCTGCACGGGCATAGGCCATGCCGCAGGTTGCGACCAAGGGGATCATCACGATCCCAAGGAGGAAATGCGCGCGGTCGAAGCGGATGTGTGGAAGCGCCCGGTCCGTCATAGGGGTGCCAATCGTTGCCTGCGGGGGAACCTTGTCAAGGGATGCTGTGGCTTTCGGGGGCGGAGACGGGCTGTTTTGTGGGATTTTCGTGGCGTTTGGCGGATGGCGCTTGCTCGCGTTCGGGGGGGCGGGGAACTTGTGGGGCGCGTCATGACGAGATGATTCCCTTCTCCCTCATTATTCCCGTATTTAACGAACAAGAGGCGCTTCCAGCCACGTTGGAGCGGCTCCGTGTGCTTTGGCGGGGCGATTTCGCCAAGAATGCGGAGGTGATCGTTGTCGATGACGGTTCGCGCGACGGGACGGCGGGGGTGATTGCGGAGTTGCAGGAGGATCTGGGGCCGGCCTTCAGGTTCCTGCGCCATGGGCGCAATCGTGGCTACGGTGCGTCGCTGAAGACGGGGATTCGGGCGGCCACGCATGAAATCATCGCGATCGTGGATGCGGATGGGACGTATCCGCTGGAGCGTCTGGGGGAGTTTGTGGCGGCGCTGGAGGCGGAAGGGGCGGCGATGATGGTGGGGGCGCGGCCGGTAAGGCAGCAGCCGGCGATTCGGCGTCCGGCGAAGGCGTTCCTGCGGGCGCTGGCGGAGTATTTGACGGGGGAGCAGATTCCGGACCTGAACAGTGGTTTTCGCGTGTTTCGGCGGAGTGACGCGGCGCGGTTGTTTTCGCTGCTGCCCGATGGGTTCAGCTTCACGACGACGATCACGATGGCGCTGCTGACGGAGGGGGAGAAGGTCGTCTTCGTGCCGATCAAGTATCGCAGGCGGGTGGGGAACTCGAAGATCAGTCCGATTCGTGACACGGTTGGTTTCACGCTGCTGATTTGCCGGACGACGCTGGCGTTCAATCCGCTGAAGGTGTTTGGGCCGGTGGGGCTGGTGCTGATTGGCATGGGTGTGGCGCTGCTGGTGCTGCGGATGCTGCTGGACAATGCGTTTGGCGTGGCATCTACAATTTTTTGCCTGGTGGGCGGCATTCAGGTGCTGGCGCTGGGGCTGCTGGCGGACTTGATCAATCGGCGTGGCCAGCCATCGAAGTGAGCGCCGTCGTCGCATCGTTGTTGAATTTTCCAACACTGCTGCCATATTAACACAGAAACAAGGCAAGGACTGAGGAGACCATGACAGATCCGAACATTCCCAATACCCCGGCAACGCCAGGCGAGGAGCCTGCACAGCCGTTATCGCCGCCGCCGATTCCACCGGGGGCTGGTGCGCCGACACCGCCGCAGGCGGGTGGGTGGCCCGCGCCTCCGCCGGGATATACGCAGCGGGTGCCGCCACCGCGGGCGGTGCCGCCGCAGCCGCCTCCGGCATATGGGGGGTATCCTCCGCCGTATCAGGTGCCGCCCGGCTATGGTTATGGGATGGGGCCGCAGCTTCCGCCGCCGGGATTTTCCCCGCCGCCGCGCCGCCGCAATCGCGTGCTGCCGGTGATCATCGGCCTTTCGATCTTTGCGGTGGTGGCGATCATCGGACTGGCGGGAATCGTTTCCTCGCTGTCGATGGGCGGCACTACGACCAGCGCGACGACGGGGGGAGGGCTTGGCTTCTTTGGTGGGAAGATCGGCGTGCTCTACATTGAGGGTGTTCTCGGTGAGGGCCCGGAGTACGGGGCGAACACGCGCGTGCTGGTGGATCAGGTGCGGGCGTGGCAGAAGAATGACAGGATCAAGGCGATCGTGCTGCGGATCAATTCGCCGGGCGGTGCGGTTTCCGCGACGCAGGATTTGTACGCGGCGTTGAACGAGTTCCGCACGGGCACGGAAAAGAGCGCGGGGCGGCCCGTGTATGCGTCGATGGGGGATGTGGCGGCGAGCGGCGGCTACTATACGGCGCTGGCGGCGGATGAGGTGTACGCGAATGAAGGGACGATCACCGGGAGCATCGGTGTGATCATGAGCTTTTACGACTATCAGGGGCTGCAGCGGAAGGTTGGCCTGCGCAGCCGGAACGTGAAGAGCGGGGAATTCAAGGACCTTGGTTCCGGTTCACGCGCCATGACGGTGGATGAGAAGGAATTGCTGAACACGATGATCACGGATGTGTATGAGCAGTTTCTGGATGCGGTGGTGGCGGGGCGTGGCAGCCGCATCAAGACGATGATTGTTCCCACGGCGCCGGAAACGGTGAAGGATGAGACGGTGCGCGAGCGGGTGCGCCAGTATGCGGACGGGCGGGTGTTCTCCGGTCGTCAGGCGGTGGAGTACGGGATGATCGACGGGATCATGACGTTGGATGAGGTGATTTCGTACGCGGCGCAGAAGGCGGGGTTGAACGCGGAGGAGCCTTCGGTGGTGCGGGCGCCGATCAAGCCACAGGGGCTTTTTGGTTCACTGGACAACATTGCGACGAAGATGGACAAGACGGACTTCGGCATGAAGGAAGGGGTAAAGTTCGAGTACCGCTTCGGCGTGGATTGAGTCGGATCAAGACACCCTCTGTCCCCAACCATGCCGTGAATGACATGGTCATTCAAGCGACGCGTGCAGGATCAGGCTGCTGTGTTGATTCCTGAAGCTCTCCGTTGTTCAAACTTGCACGCCAGACATTGATGAAATGGTTTCCGCATGACTTCCTTTAAGGACTTCGCACTTTCTGACGACACGCTGGAGGGGATTGAGCGTGCGGGTTTCGCGTCGCCGACGGCGATTCAGGAGTTGGTGATTCCTGCGGCGCTGGAAGGGCGGGACATCATTGGGTGCGCGCAGACGGGGACGGGGAAGACGGCTGCGTTCCTGATTCCGATCATTGAGGCGCTTGGGGACATGAAGGAGGCGCGGCGTTTTCATCCGCGGGCGCTGGTGGTTGTTCCCACGCGCGAGTTGGCGCAGCAGGTGATCGATCATTTCGAGGCGTTGTCGCAGGGTTCGGAACTGCGGGCGACGGCGGTCTACGGTGGGGTGGAACTGGGAAGGCAGGAGCACGACTTCGATCAGGGAGTGGAGGTGCTGGTGGCAACGCCGGGGCGGTTGCTGGAGCACCTTGAGCGGGGTGCGTTGAAGCTGCGGGATATTTCGTTCTTCGTGATTGATGAGGCGGATCGGATGCTGGACGCGGGCTTCATCGCGGATTTGCGGCGGATTGTGGACAAGTTGCCGGAGCGTCGGCAGACGATGCTGTTTTCGGCGACGATGCCGCCGGAGATGGAGCGCCTTGCGCGGGCAATCCTGAGCGAACCGGAGCGGATTCAGGTGGGGCTCGTGGCGCCGCGGGAGCGGATCACGGAGGTGTTCTATCCGGTGATGGAGTCGCAGAAGACGGACTTGCTGAAGGAGATTTTGTCGCGCGAGCAGGACCTGCAGAAGGTGATGGTGTTCGTGCGAACGCGGGCGCGGGCGAAGGAATTGGCGCCGGCGTTGGCGGCGGTGACGGGGCTGGCGGCGGACGAGCTTCATGCGGACCTGACGCAGGCGCAGCGGACGGCGGCGCTGGAAAATTTCCGCACGGGAAGGACGAGGCTGCTGGTGGCGACGGATGTGGCGGCGCGCGGGCTGGACATCGAGGCGGTGTCGCACGTGATCAACTACGACGTGCCAAACACGCCCGATGACTACATTCACCGCGTGGGGCGCACGGCGCGGCTGGATCGCGCGGGGTCCGCGATGACGCTGGTGTCTCCGAAGGAGTTGGCATTGTCGTTGGCGATCGAGGAGGCGGTGCGTCGTCCCATCAGGACGCAGCGGCTGGAGAATTTTGTGTATGAGTTTCCACCGGAATCCGAGGAGCCGGAGGCGCTTCGGCCGGCGCAGGGGGACACGGTGGCGCGGGAGTTCACGGAACGCAAGCCGGTGGCGGAGAAGCGCGAGAAGCCTTTCACGAAGTCGGGGCAGTTGCGTCCGAAGTTCCGCGATCCGGACGACCGCCCGCCGCGCCGCAATGAGAAGAAGCGGGAGGCGAAGAAGATCATGAACAAGCGGCTGCCGCACCAGCGTAAGAGAAAGTAAGGGTGGTGGGGGCTTGGGGAAATTTTTGACGTATTTCACTTCTGGACATTCGCGAAGGCCTACCAACGCATGAGCAACCATTCCCTTTCGTTTTTCAAGAAGCTGGCCCTGGTTCCGGGGCCGTCGGGTTTTGAGGAGCAGGCGCGTGCGGTGTGGCGCGCGGAGGTGACTCCCTTCTGCGACAGTGTGGAGACTATCGCGCATGGTTCGGAGATCGCGACGCTTCGCGGGAAGTCGAAGGCGACGAGCCTTCTCTTCATGGGGCACATCGATCAGCTTGGGCTGATTGTGCGCTACATCAGCGACGAGGGGTTTCTCTACTTCGCGCCGATCGGTGGCGTTGATCCCGACACGATCATCAGCCGTCGCGTGCGGGTGCTGGGGCCGAAGGGGGAGATTCCCGGCATCATCGGCAAGATCGCGTTTCACCTGCAGGACGGGGAGGAGCGGAAGAAGAAGCTGGAGATGCAGGACCTGTGGATAGACATCGGGGCGGTGTCGAAGAAGGAGGCGGAGGAGTATGCGCCGGTGGGGACGCCGGTGGTGATTGGCGAGGAGTACATCGAGCTGCTGAACGGGCGCGTTGCATCGCGGATAGACAACCGCTTCGGGGCGTTCGTCGTGGCGGAGTTGCTGCGCAGGCTGTCAAAGAAGCGGGAGCGGTTGTTCGCGACGGTACACGGTGCCGCGACGGTTCAGGAGGAAAGCAGTCCGTCGTTCACAGGGGCGACGACGGTGGCGTATCACCTGAAGCCGACGGCGGCGATTGCGGTGGATGTGAACCATTCGATGGATATCCCCGGAGGCGATAAGCGGAAGTTCGGGGATGCGAAGATGGGCGGCGGGCCGATCATTTCGATCGGGGTGGCTTCCTCGAAGAAGCTGATCGCGGCGGTACGGGTGGCGGCAGAGGGGGCGGGGATTGCCTATCAGGTGGACTATGAGAATGGGCGGATGGGAACAGACGCGGATGCGATGCCGGTGATTAGGGCGGGAATCCCGACGATGAGCATTGGGAACCCGCTCCGTTACATGCACAACACGGTGGAAATGGGGCAAATTTCCGATATTTTGCAGGTGATCGACATTCTGGAGGCGTTCGTTTTGTCGATTCAGGAGGATGTGTCCTATACTCCCTGACGGGGTTTGCAGGGGGGTGGCGAAGGGGGTGTCCGTGGCGGGTCGTTAATGCTTGCGTTCCGCTCCACGCCCGACGTATTTGGACGGTAAGGACAAGCTCGAGGGCTCGGAAACCGAGAGGAAAGGATTTTGTGATCGTGACTCGCATTGTGAAATCGCTGGCGATGGCGGCGGCAGTTTTGACGGCAGGGGTGGCATCGGCCAGCTATCCAATTTATTCCACCAGCTTTGAGGCGCCGACCTATACGGCGGGCAACAGCATCAACGGCGTTGATGGCTGGAACGTTCCCGGCGGCACCGTGACGGTGACGGCAAACGGCGGCGGGACAAACGCCCAGGACGGCAGCCAGTATGTGACGCTTTCCGCAGGCTCCACGCTGCAACGGACGATCAGCAACACGGACGATGTGAACCTGATCTGGGTGCAGGGTTATTTCCGGGGAACGGGAAGCAGCGTGACGCTGGCGAACGCGAACTACACGGATACGAATGCCTCCGCGATCGTTCATTTCAGCCAGCAGAACGGCATTGAGATGGAAAACGGCAACGGGTTGGGCGCGGCGGGGACGCCGGTGGGCTCCGGTGTGGCGCTGAATCCGACCACTTGGTACAAGATCACGATTCAGCTTAATTTCACGCCCGACGGCAACAACCACAAGACGTGGAAGCTGTGGGTGGACAATGCCCGCGTTCCCAGCAGCGGGACGCAGACGTTTGGGTTCCGCAACGATTCGGTGACGAAGCTGAATGGCTTCCAGAACCTGGCGCAGAGCCAGTCGTTGTTTGATGATTTCCGCGTGATCAAGCCGATCCTTGGCGATGCCAATGGGGACGGATTGGTTGATTCGGCGGACCTGATCCGCCTCCTGAGCTATGTGTCAGGGGGGGTGCCGGACATCATTGTGAAGACGGATTCGGACATCGACGCGGACGGCGACGTTGATGCGATGGACGTGGATCACCTGACGATGATCATCATGGGTGAGATGTAATCCGTTTCGGAAGGCGGAAAGCTCTTTGACTCACTGGCTGGCAGCATTTACGAATGCTGCCAGCTTTTTGTTTAAGCACTGAACACTGACTTTGCCGGATGGCCGACAGGCCAAAAGGAACTGGAAGCGGCATCGAAGCCCCGACACTCATGATCGACGAACCAAAAATCATCGGCATCGACCTCGGCACGACGAACTCCGTGGTGGCTGTGGTGGAAGGGAACGAGCCTATCGTCGTTCCGAATCAGGAAGGCGCGAACAAGACGCCGTCGGTGGTGGCCTTTCTGGACAACAATGACTGCATCGTGGGGGAGATCGCGCGGCGCCAGGCGACGACGAATTCGGCGCGCACGATCACGAGCATCAAACGGATCATGGGGCTGGATTATGAG
>JADZDZ010000189.1 GCA_020850785.1 Candidatus Sumerlaeota bacterium
AGGCGGCCTGTTTCCTCGCCGATGGCAATCATGTTCACGGCGACGGAGGGAAACACCTGGCTTCCCATCAGCGGTTGCGCGATGCTGGAGCCCTGCGTGATCGCATCGACGACCTTGTCCACCTCCGCCTTCACGATGGAATTGTCCACAACCTCGCGCACAATATCCAATGCCATCAGGATGCTGACACCGTTCTTCAGCAGTGATCCGAGCGTGCGGGTGAAGCGCGCGCATTCACGCTTCTGCACGAGCGGACCCATCAGCGGCAGGCGAAGTTGCATGCGATGCCAGAGCACGCGCCCCTCGCGCGAGGTCGTGAACTGGAAGAATCCAAACGCGACCAGAAAGATGCCCGCGATAATTGCCCACCAATAGTCGGAGAACCAATGGCTGACCATGATGAGAATCTGCGTCATCGTTGGCAGCGTCTGCCCCAGTTGCTCGAACGTCGTGGTGATTTTCGGGATGACGTAGGAGAACATGATAAAGACCGCGACGGAACCAGCGGCGATCATGACGACGGGATAAGCGAGCGCGGCCTTCACCTTCCCTTTGAGGTTTTCCTCGTTCTCGGAGAAATCCGCGAGGCGGTTCAACACGTCCTGCAACATGCCGCCCGCTTCGCCGGAACGCACCATCGCGACGTAGAGTTTTGAAAACACGCGCGGATGACGCTTGAGCGACTCGGCAAACGTCGCGCCCTCCTGCACGTCGTCCAGCACGTCGATGATGACCTGCTTCAGTTTTTCATTCGTGGTCTGCCGCTGAAGGATTCCAAGGGCCTTCACCAGCGGGATGCCGGCGCCGATCAGGTCCGCCAGTTGGCGGTTGAAGTTTGCGACGTCGCCGGTGGAAACCTTTCCCTCCATGAAGGAAAGTTTGAATCCTTCGCGCGGTTCACTCGGCGCGGCCGCTGCAGGAGCGGCTGCTCCCAGCTTCGGAACGGCGGTGCGTGAATTGGAGGAGCGGGGCGCGGCGGGCGGTGGGGGAGCGCTTGGTGCGGGCGCGGCGGGTTGATCGGCGACAATCTTCCCCCCCTTCTTCACGCCGGTGTTGATGCGCACAGGGAAATATCCCATCTGCTGCAGGCGTGAAACGACCGCGTTGCGGCCGTCGGCTTCCATCGTTCCCTCCACAAGGGAACCCTTTTGATCCTTGGCTGTATAGACAAACGTCGGCATCAGGAAATTCCGTCAGCATCGGCGGGATGATTGGGAATCGCGGCAGGCGCGGGAGTCGCCGGCTGCGGGTCCCGACCGGGTTTTTCCTCCGGTGTCAGGCTCGCGTCGTACTCATTGTTGAATTCATCCTCCATGGTCACGCGAAGGACTTCCTCGCAGGTGGAGAATCCCCCCTTGATCTTTGCCCAACCGTCGAAACGGATCGGTTGCATTCCCTGCTTCATGGCGACGCCCTTGATTTCACTGGCGGAGCTGTTCGCAACGATCTTGCGGCGGATCGCTTCGTCCATGCGGACCATTTCCATGATCGCGGTGCGGCCCGTGTAGCCCGTGTAGCGGCACGATTCGCAGCCGGCGGGGCGCATGAAGGAAAGATTCGTGGGGTCCTCGCGCGTCATGTTCACTTGACGGATCAAGTCCGGATCGGGCGTGTAACGCTGCTTGCAGAGCGGGCAGAGCACGCGCACGAGGCGTTGCGCGAGAACACCTTCCACGGAGGAGGCAATGAGGAACGGTTCCACCCCCATGTCATTGAGACGGGTGAAGGCACCGCACGCGTCGTTCGTGTGCAGGGTGGAGAACACAAGGTGGCCTGTCATGGCGGTTGCGATGGTGATCTTGGCGGTTTCGGGATCGCGCGTTTCACCCACCATGATGACGTCGGGGTCGAGGCGCAGTGTCGTGCGAAGCACGCGTGCGAAGGTGAGTTCAATCGACGGATTCACTTGAATCTGCGTCACGCCGGGGATGCGGTATTCGATGGGGTCTTCGATCGTGATGATCTTGCGATCGACGGAGTTGATCTCCGACAGGGCGGCGAACAGCGTGGTTGACTTGCCGGAGCCGGTGGGGCCGGTGACGAAGATAATTCCATAGGGCTTCTGGATCATCTGGCGCATGAGCGACTTGTGGCGTTCGCTGAAGCCAAGTTTTTCCATCGTCTTCATTTCCGAATCGCGGGACAGGATGCGGATGGCGATGGATTCGCCGTAGGGCGTGGGCACCGTCGCGGTGCGAAGGTCGAATTCCTTCTCACCCATCTTCACCTTGATCTTGCCGTCCTGGGGGAGGCGGCGTTCCGCGATGTTGAGGTCCGCCATGATCTTTAGACGGCTGATGATCGCCGCTTGGAATCGCTTGATGGCGGGGGGGATTGGCGCCTCGTAGAGCATGCCGTCAATGCGGTAGCGGATGCGCAGTTCCTTTTCCATCGGCTCAACATGGATGTCGGTCGCGCGGTCGCGCATTGCTTCCTGAATCAACTGGTTCACGAAGCGGACGATGGTTGCATCGGCGGCCATTTCGTCGATGTCGATGTTGTCGGACAGGCTGATTTCCTGATTCGTCGGGCCGCTGGCCTCTGATTCCGCCGTAAGTTTCTGCATCACGGCGCCGCCGATGCCGAAGATGCGGTTGTAGGCCTTTTCGATTTCCTGCATCGATGACACGACGACTTCAACTTCCACGTTCAACTGGCGGCGAAGTTCGTCGATCATGAAGAGGTCGTGCGGATCGCTGGTGGCGATGGTGAGGATGCCATCGTGAAAATCGACCGGGACAATCTTGTAGTGATCGGCCATTTCCGCCTTCACCACGTTAAGCGACGCCTCGTTCGGTTCCAGATCGCTCAGTTTCTTGAACGGGAGGTGCAGCGACTTCGCCACCGCCTGAAGCACATCCTCCTCCTCGCACAGGCCCATTTTTACGATGACCGTTTCGAGGCGTTCGTTGGATTTGTGCGCGTCGCGAATGGCGACATCAAGCATGTCGGGATCGAGCTTCCCCATCTCCACGAGGAGCTGTCCCAGTTGGTTGTCGGTGGATTGAATCATGGCCTGCTTCCGTTTGCGAAAGGTCGAAAGTTTAACAGCAAAACCGACCCCGTAAAGGGCGGCGTGGGTTTACGGTTTCGTGGCGTAAAAATGCGGTAAAAAGCAGCGATCAGGCCGGTTTGGCAGACCGCACACCCTTCATCAGCAACAGCAGCGCCAGAACGGCAGCTCCTGCGATAAACTTTCGCCTCCACAGCAGCGCAAAGAATTGCTCCGCTGGAGTCAGTTCGCGGGTCAGCAGATAGTCCCCTCCCACGGGGGCCAGATAGGTGCCATTTCCCCCCAAGGTCCAAAACAACTGGAAGAGGGAATTGTGCTGTGATGGCGCGCGGCTGACCTCCACGCGCAACTTGTGACGGCGGCCCGGTTCCACCTTCATTTCAAAGCTGTTCCGATGATAACCCGGCGCTGCGTTTTGCTGGATCAACAATTCACCATCGCCGAAAATGCGATAGTTGCTGTTCGACTTGAGGAAGAAGGTGATGGGCGTTGCGAGGCGATTGTCTATGTAGCCCTCAAAAACTCCCGTCCGATCTTCGAGTAGCATGTGAGAGACGCTTCGCGATTCGCCGGGGAGCACGTTCAGCGCCTCGAATCCCCGTGGTCCCTTCAGGATATAGACGGACACGGTTCCAACGATCACAAGAATCGCCAGCGTGAAGGGGCGATCCACGTGCAGATGAACGCGGCCACGGGGGCGCGCGGTTTCATCCAGCGGAACAACCTGATCGCTTCCCACAAAGTCGGCCAGATGAAGTGATCCCAGCACGGGCACCAAGCCGCCAATGACTGTCATCGCGCATAAGGCGCTGGCGACCAATTCCCCCGACCGCGTGAGCGGCACCCGCGCGCTCGGCAGGGGAACGCCGTCGAACCACGCCTGCCAGAGGCTCAGCTGCGGCAGGAACAGCCATTCGTTTTCCTGCCCGTGCAGCACCCACGCCTGATTCCACCACCAGTAGGCGGAATGACGACAGTAGATAAACGAGATCAAGCAGCACCAGGTAAGCCCAAGCGCCAGAGCGAGGCGCCAGTGCTGCGCGATGCGGTGGCGTTGTTCCATGACCTCGCACAAAGGGGGCACAAACAGCGTCAGGCACGGCAGCATGAAGCGCGGTCCGATGGTCCAGCCACCGTGCCACGTCCAGAACATGGCGTGCATGGTGATCCAGAAAAGCGTCGCCGCGCAGGCCAGCACCGTGAGCGACCGCGAACGCGCGCCAAGGTGTGCCCAGCACACGAGCGGAAGAATGATGACCGGGAAGAAGATTAGGATGCCGCGTTCGGGAGAGAACAGCAGCCCATGCAGTCCGGTCAGCAGCGGCGTCGTGAAATCCTGCCCGCCGTAGCCCGTGATGAAGGGGCTTCCGCGAAGGGCGTGATTCTGCACGAGCGTCGCCGCGATGCCCGCAGCGCATCCCCCCAACAGCGAGGCCAGCGTCTCGCGGCGCGCGCCAAGCCGCCAACCCCAGACGCCAACAAGCATCACCAGCGGCAGCGTTGCCATGCGTGAGAGAATGGCAACGCAGGCGAAGGCGACCGCCGCGATATTCCACCACGGCGTCAGCGCCTGCTCCTGCGGCGCATCTGCGGAGCGAATCATTGCCAGCACGCAGCCCACGAGGCCAAAGGTTGCCAGCATTTCGCTGTAAAAGGTGAGCGAGGCCGCCAGCAGCGGGCTCGCTGCGAGCAGGACGACGGTGAACGCCCAGCGTTCCCTGCCCGTGCCCATCGCGGCCAGCATGACGCCAACAAGAGCGAAGAGGATCGCGTTCGTGAGCGGAAGTAACGAGGCGCCGCTGGTGTTCCACAGCGCCGTGCCGCGCAGCAGCCGTTCCACGAAATACATCGGCACACCCGCTGCGGGCGTTCCAACGCCGTAGCCGGTGAAATATTGGTCGTGGATTTTTTCCGTGAAGGTGAGGGAGAAGCGTTCCGCGATGGCGTTCGTCGTCGCGGCCATCAACTGTTCATCGGATGTCTCCAACCCGCCACGGAAGAACGCCAGCGACATCCCGAACAACAGCAGGAAAACTCCGATGCTGCGGTGCAGGTTGGTGAAGTGGCTCATGGGAGGGTTCTGGGTTCCGGGCCGGGATTTGGAGAATCAGTACCTCATCCAACTTTGCGTTGGCACCATGTTGCTGGGAATCAACCGCGCAGTCTTGGGTTCAGGAGTGGATAGATGGCATCCACCAACAGGTTCATGGTGATGAGCAGCGCGGAGTAAAAGAACGTGAGCCCCATGATGAGGGGAAGGTCGCGATTGTTGACGGACTCGACAAAGAATTGGCCGATGCCGGAAATCTGGAAGACCTTCTCAATCACCAATGAGCCCGTCAGCACGCCGGCGCTCACGGGGCCGAGGAACGTGACGACCGGCGTCAATGCATTGCGCAGCGCGTGGCGTCCCACCACTTTCCAAGCGGCGACCCCCTTCGCGCGAGCCGTGCGCACGTAGTCCTGACGCAGCGCCTCCAGCATGGAGGAACGCGTAAGGCGCAGCACTGCCGCGAAGGGGAATGCTCCCAGACACATGGCGGGAATCCAAAGGCGGACGCGGCCCAGTTCGATGATGATTCCCTTCAGCCACGTCGGTGATTTTTCCGCCAGTTCCACCGCCCATGTCGAAGGGTCATACCACTGGATCGCGGGCATGGGTCCGATTTTCATGCCGAAGATCGGCCATTCCCGCGACAAGACAACAAGTGCAAACGTGGCGAGCACGAAGCTCGGCACCGACACGCCCATCAGGGCCAGAAATGTTCCCGCGTTGTCCGGGAGGCGATTATGATTCACCGCGCAGAACGCGCCGATGGGCACGCCCAACGTAACTGCTACGATCAGCGCCCGCACGCCGAGGCTTAGCGATTGCGGCAGGTGCTCGCGCAACACGTCGCGCAGCGTGCGCCCCTTCTGCTTCCGCGATGGCATCGAATCCAACTGTATCAGTTTCTTCATGTGGGCGAGGTACTGCTCGGAAAGCGGACGATCCAACAACCATTGCTTGGAAATCGCGGCGCGCACCTCAGGTGATGGATTCTTTTCGCCGAAGGCCGCTTCCTCGCCCGCAGCTTTTGTGAGAAGGAAACAGAGGCTGCCGACGACGATCAGGGTCACCAGTGAGATTCCAAACTTTTGGATGAAGTAACTCATGCGGCTGGCTTCTTCTTCGGGTCGGGATTGGCGGGAGGCACATTCGCCGGCTTCGGCGCGTCCACCATGCGCAGCATCACCCGCGCATCAACTGCGGAGCGAAGGGTGCTTTCCATGGCGATGGTATATTGCTTCCCCGGCATCAGCGTCGTGCGGGCCCATCCCGTCTGCGCAACAACCTTCCCGGCGG